>PWXP01000113.1 GCA_003561895.1 Planctomycetaceae bacterium
ATCGACCTGATGCCCCTTGGGGCCGCCGGCGGCAACCTGCTGGTTGCCGGGGACCGGCTGTTGATCGCCACGGAAAGCGAGTTGATTGTACTGGACGAGACCCCCCAGGGCGCGCCGCGGCCGGAAGTGACAACCGCCGGCGGCCCGACGCCGTTGGACGGGCCGAACTGGACGCTGGACGGGACGCGACTTCAACAGAAGCCAACCGGGGCTCTTCCGGCTCCAGGTGCAGGCCGCGGCAATGTAGGAGGCACACGCCGTTGTGCCGTTACCCGGCAGACTAGTGTGTACCTGGAAATGGAAGAGGCGAAAGCGGGAATGAATTCCCGCACTCCAAAGCACTCCAAAGAACTCCAAAGAACGCAATACAAGAGGCGAAAGCGGGAATGAATTCCCGCACTCCAAAGCACTCCAAAGAACTCCAAAGAACGCAATACAAGAGACGAAAGCGGGAATGAATTCCCGCACTCCAAAGCACTCCAAAGAACTCCAAAGAACGCAATACAAGAGGCGAAAGCGGGAATGAATTCCCGCACTCCAAAGCACTCCAAAGCACTCCAAAGCACGCAATACAAGAGACGAAAGCGGGAATGAATTCCCGCACTCCAAAGCACTCCAAAGAACTCCAAAGAACGCAATGGAAGAGACGAAAGCGGGAATGAATTCCCGCACTCCAAAGCATTCCAAAGAACGCGAATAGAAGAGGCCGCGAGATATGCTCAAAGATCAAGACATCCAGGCCGTCGAGGAGCTGCACGAGGCCTACCGGCTTATTACCGAGCAGCTCGGCCGCGTGATCGTGGGCCAGAAGCAGGTGATTGAAGAGCTTCTGATAGCCATGTTCGCGCGCGGGCATTGCCTCCTGGTGGGCGTGCCGGGCCTGGCCAAGACGCTCTTGATCCGGTCGCTGGCCGATACGCTCGACTTGGCGTTCCGCCGCATCCAGTTCACGCCCGACCTCATGCCTTCGGACATTACGGGCACGGAGGTCATTCAGGAGGACCGCGAGACGGGCATCCGGTCGCTGCGGTTCATCAAGGGGCCGATCTTCGGCAACATCATCCTGGCCGACGAGATCAACCGCACCCCGCCGAAGACCCAGGCCGCGCTGCTGGAGGCCATGCAGGAGCACCAGATTACCGCGGGCGGCGAGCGGCACCGGCTCGAGGAGCCGTTTTTCGTGCTGGCCACGCAGAACCCGATCGAGCAGGAGGGCACGTACCCGCTGCCCGAGGCGCAACTGGACCGCTTCATGTTCAACACGTTCATCGACTACCCCGATCACGACGAGGAGTTCGAGATCGTCCGGCGGACCACCGCCGACGTGGAGCCGGAGGTGCGGGCGACGCTGGCCGGTCCGCGCATCGTGGAGCTGCAGCGGATCGTGCGGCGGGTGCCGGTGGCCGATCACGTGATCCACTACGCGCTCGAACTGGTGCGCCGCAGCCGCCCGGAGAAACCCGGCGCCCCGGAACTGGTGCGCCAGTACGTGAGTTGGGGCGCCGGGCCGCGCGCCAGCCAGTACCTGGTGCTGGGGGCGAAGGCGCGAGCGGTGCTCCACGGCCGATTCCATGCCGAAACCGGCGACGTGCAGGCCGTGGCCGCGCCCGTCTTGCGGCATCGCATTATGACCAACTTCAACGCCGAGGCCGAGGGGATCAAACCGGATGGCATCATCCGGCGACTGATCGAACGGGCCGCCGATCAACAGGAAGAGGCCACCGCCGGTGGACGACTCCCGAAAGTATTTAGATCCGAAGGTTCTCAGCCGGCTTAGCGGGCTGGCGTTGCGAGCCCGGCTCGTGGTGGAGGGCTATGTCTCCGGCGTCCACCGCAGTCCCTTTCACGGCTTCTCCGTCGAGTTCGCCGAGCACCGGGAATATGCGCCCGGCGACGACCTGCGCTACCTCGACTGGAAGGTGTTCGGGCGCACCGACAAGTTCTATCTGAAGCAGTTCGAGGAGGAGACGAACCTGGCCTGCCACCTGCTGGTCGACACCAGCGAAAGCATGACGTACCGGGGCCCGGCCGCCGCCATGTCGAAGCTCGACTACGCTTGCTGCGCAGCCGCGTCGCTGGCCTATCTCATCCTGCACCAGCAGGACAGCGTGGGCCTGGCGGCCGTCGACCGCGATATCCGCGCGCTCGTGCGGCCGAGCACGAACCCGTCGCACATGGAACAGATCATCGCCGTGATGGAGAATACGGTCCCGGAGAAGAAGACGGCCCTGGGGCCGATCTTCCACGAACTGGCCGGCCGGTTCGACAAGCGCGGCATCGTCATCGTGCTGAGCGACCTGTTCGACGATATTGAGGGGATGGTCAAGGGGTTGAAGCACCTGCGGCACCGGCGGCACGAGGTGGTGCTCATGCACGTGCTCGACCCGGCCGAGTTGGAGTTCCCCTTCGACCAGACCACGCTGTTCCGCGGCCTGGAGCAAGCGCAGCAGGCGATTGTGGAGCCGCGCGCCCTGCGCCGGGCGTACCTGGAGGAGTTCAACGGCTATCTCCGCCGCCTGAAGTACGCCTGCCGCGCGCTGCGGATGGACTACGTGCAATTGCGGACGGACCAGTCGTTGGAAGTGGTCCTTTCCAGTTACCTGGCATCGCGAGGACGTCGCTGAGAAGCTGAGAACCCCAATGCCCGCCCCCTTCCCCTACCCGCTGGCCTTCGGCTTCATGAACCTCCCCCTGCTGGGCTGGTTGGCGGCGGCGGCGGCGCCGCTGTTGATCCACCTTTGGATGCGGCGGAAGTACCGGGAGGCGCCGTGGGCGGCCATGGAGTACCTGCTTGCGGCACTGCGGCGGCAGTCGCGCCGGCTGCACTTCGAGCAGTGGCTGCTGCTGGCCGTGCGCACCTTGTTGGTGGTGCTCGTCGTGCTGGCGGTGGCCGAGCCGTACCTCGAGCGGCCGCTGTTGAGCCTCGCCCCGCCCGGCCAGACGCACCGTGTACTGGTGCTCGACGGCTCGTTTTCGATGGCGTACCAACCGGCCGATCAGACCCGGTTCGACCGGGCCAAGGAGCTTGCCCGCGAAATCGTCGAAAGCGCCCCGGCGGGCGACGCCTTCACGCTCCTGTTGATGACGGCGCCGCCGCAGGTGGTGGTGAGCACGCCGGCGCTGGCGGCCGACGAGATGGCGGCCGAAATCGAGGCCCTGCGCCAGCCGCACACCACGGCCGATCTGCCGGCCGTCATCCCCCGCATTCGCGAAGTGATCGAGGCGGCGCGGCGGGAACGTCCGCGGCTGGCGCGCCAGGAGGTCTACTTCTTGACCGACCTGCAGCGCGCCGCCTGGGCGCCCCGCGTATCGAAGGCGGCGGAAGAGGAACTGCGGCGCCAGATGGGCCGCCTGGCGGAAGCGGCCACGCTCATGCTCATCGACGTGGGCCAGCCGGCGGCCGACAACCTAGCGGTGGCCGACCTCCGGCTGCTCACCGCGCCGGCCATCGCGGGGCGCACCTGCCGGTTCGAGGCCACGGTGAAGAGCTTCGCCGCCCAGGCCGCCACCCGCCAGCCGGTCGAACTGCTCGTCAATGGGCGCCGGGTGGCGCAGCGGCATGTCGACGTGCCGGCCGGCGGCGAGGCCACGGTCGCCTTCGAGCACCGCTTCGACCGGCCGGGCGATCACGCCGTCGAGGTCCGCGCCGAGAGCGATGCCCTGCCGGTCGACGACCGCCGCTATCTGGCCGTCCCCGTGCGCCGGAGCGTGAGCGTTCTGGGCATTGAGGGGCGTCCGTCGGGCAAGCCGTTCGGCGGGGCCAGTGCCTACCTGGCCGTCGCCTTGGCCCCCGGCGATGAGCCGGGCGTGTCGCCGCCGGTCGACGTGGAGGTGGCGCCGGAAAGCGCGATCCTCGAGCGCGACCTTTCCCGCTACGACGTCCTGGTGATGTGCAACGTGGCCCAGTTCACCGCCGGCGAGGCCGACGTGCTGAGCGCCTACCTGCGCGGAGGCGGGAGCCTGGTGTTCTTCATGGGCGACCAGGTCATGCCCGAGCGCTACAACCGCGAACTCGGCCCGGCGGCGAAGGAAGGGAATCGGCTGCTGCCGGCCGCGTTGGGGCCGGTGGTCGAAACGCCCGAGGGAAGGCTCGATCCGCTCGAGTACCGCCACCCCATACTCGAAGCGTTCCGCGGGGCCGAGCACGCGGGCCTGCTGGCCGCGCCGGTGCTCCGCCACGTGCGCCTGGAGGTGCCCGACGATACCTCGGCCCGCGTCGCGCTCCGGCTGCCCGGCGGCGATCCGCTGATCGTCGAGCAGCCGGTCGGCCGGGGTCGGGTGGTGCTGGTGGCCACCTCGGCCGATACGTCGTGGACCCCTATGCCGCTGCTGCCCAGCTACGTGCCGCTCGTGCAGGAGATGGTGGCGTTCTGCCTGGCCGACCGGATGGCCGGCCGGAGCATCTTGGCCGGCGAGCCGTTGCGGGGGATCGTTGCGGCGGCCGAAGGATGGACGTCCGTCGAGGTCCGCACGCCCGAGGGCGACCGCCGCGAGGTTCGCCTCAGCGGCCTGGGCAACCAGCGCGACTGGACCTTCGCCGCCACCTGGCAAAGCGGCGTCTATGCCGTCCACACGGCCGCGCCCGACGAACAGGAGCAACGCTTCGCCGCCAACGTGGACACGGCCCAAAGCGACCTGGCCCAAGTGGGTCTCGACCGGCTGCGCGGCGAAGTGTGGCCCGGCATTCCGTTCGAGTACAAAACCACCTGGCAGGAGCCCGAACGCCCGCAGCCGATGGCCCTGCGCGGCGGCCCCGGACGGCTGCACGTCGTGCTGCTCGCCGCGGCCCTGCTGTTGCTGCTGGTGGAAACCTTTCTCGCATGGCGATTCGGATACCAAACGCAACCATGAGCGGTACGTTGCCTTATTGGCTGGAACGATGGCTCGGCGTCGCGTCTGACCCCGGCGAGGGTACGGCCTGGACGCTCGACTATGTTTGGCCGCTGCCGGCGTGGGCCACGCTGCTGGCCGTGGCGCTGGCCGGCGCGTACGTGGTGGGCATTTACCTGCGCGAGAATCGGCGCGCGCCGCTGTGGGTGCGCATGACCCTGGCCGGCATGAGACTCGCCTTAGTAGCCTTGCTGCTGGTCATGCTCGCTCAGGTGACTCTGGCCCTGAAGCGCACCGGCCTGCCGTACGTGGCCGTGCTGCTGGACAACTCGCAAAGCATGACCATCGCCGACTCCGGTCACGAAGAACTCGCCGCGAAGCTGCGCGACGGACTCGCCCGGTTCGACTCGGCCGGCGCCGAACCGACCCGCTGGAACCTCGCCCGCGCCCTGCTGCTCGACCAGGACCGGCGATTCCTCCGCGCCCTCGGGGGCGAGTACAAGCTGCGCCTCTACTACCTGGCCGATACGCCGTCGGGCGCGCGGGCCGCGGCGGGCACCGACCTCGACGCCATCGTCGAGGAGCTGCGGGCCACGGAGGCCACCGGCAAGACGACCCGGCTGGGCGACGCCATCCACACCATCCTGGACGACCTGCGGGGAACGGCGCCGGCGGCCATCGTGGCCTTGACCGACGGCATCACCACCGAAGGCGCCCCGCTGGAGGAAGGCGCCGCCTCGGCCGAGCGCCGCGGCGTGCCCCTGTTCCTGGTCGGCATCGGCGACGACCAGCCGGCGCGCGACGTGAAACTCACCGACCTGCTGGTCGACGACCTGGTGTTCGTCGGCGACATCCTCACCTTCGAAGCCCGGCTGACGGCCACCGGTTTCGCGGGCGAGGAGGTCAATATCGTGCTGCGCAAGGAGGGCGAGCCGGAGCCGCTCAGCCGGAAGAGGGTCACCCTGGGGCCCGACGGCGGCACGCAAACCGTGCGGATGACGCACCGGCCCGAGTCGGTCGGCCAGTTCCGCTATGTTCTCGAAGCCGAGCCGCTCGAAGGGGAGTTGCAAACCGAAAACAACCGGCAGGAGCGGAGCGTGACGGTCAGCGACGAGAAGATCCGCGTGCTGCTGGTGCAGGACTATCCGAACTACGAGTTCCGCTACTTGTGGAACATGCTCACCCGGGCGGAAGAGAGCATCGAGGTGCATGCCGTGTTGCAGCAGGCCGATCCGGAACTGGTACGCCAGGATGCCGAGGTGGACGACGACGAGCCGGTGCTGCGCCCCTTCCCCTTGCGGCGCGAGGAACTGTTCTCGTACGACGTGATCATCTTCGGCGACGTCAACCCGGCGCTCATCAGCGAAACGATGCTGGAGGGCGTGGTGGAGTTCGTGGATCGGCCGGGGCTTGGGGGGGCGGTTGTGTTCATCGCGGGCCCGCAGTTCATGCCGGCGGCGTACCGCGACACCCCGTTGGCCCGCCTGTTTCCCGCCGACCCGGGCTCGGTGCGGCTGCCCCGTCCCGACGAGGCCATCACCGAAGGGTTCCAGGTCCGGCCCACCGAGTTGGGCCTGCTGAGCCCCCCGCTGCAACTCGCCCTCGACCCGGCCGAGAACGCGCGGATATGGGAAGGGCTGCCGCCGCTGTACTGGTTTGCGGAACTGGGCGACCTGAAGCCGGGCGTGCGCGTGCTGGCGGGCCACGCGCGCGAAACCGATCGGGAAGGCCGGCCCCGGCCGATCGTGTGCTTGCAGTACGTTGGGTCGGGCAAGGTGCTGATGCACGCCACGGACGAAACCTGGCGCTGGCGCTGGCGCGCCGGCGACCGGTACTTCCAGCGTTATTGGGTGCAGATGATCCGCTACCTCGCCCGGTCAAAACTGGCCGCCGAGGCCCGGCACGCCGTGCTCACCAGCGACCGCCGCGAGTACACCTACGGCGAGCCGGTCCGGCTGCGCGTGCGTTTCCTCGACGAACGGCAGGCGCCGGCGGAAGACGACGGCGTGACGGTGGTCGTGGAGCACGCGGGGCACCAGACACAGCGGATTGCGCTGGAGCGGACCACGGGGCGGCGCGGGACGTTTGAGGCCACGTTGCCCCGGCCGGGTATTGGTTCGTACCATGCTTGGGTGGCCATCCCCTCGCTGCCGGACGGGGCCCCCTCGCTCGACTTTTCGGTCGCGGCTCCGCCGGGCGAGTTCGAGCGGATCCAGACCGACCTTTCGGCGCTCCGCCAGGCCGCTCGCGTTACCGGCGGCCAAGTGTACGCGCTGGACACCGCCGCCCGCCTGCCGCGCGACCTCCCCCCCGGCCGGCAAGTGCCCATCGAGCCGCTTCCGCCCCGGCCGTTGTGGAACCAATGGCCCCTGTTGTTCGTCTTTCTATTGTTGCTCACCAGTGAGTGGATCTTACGCAAACTAGGGGGCATGGTGTAGAATACAGGAAGAGCGAGTGTTGGAGTTCACGCTTTAGCGTGCGTGTTGGACGTGTTGGAGTTCACGCTTCAGCGTGCGTGTTGGACGTGTTGGAGTTCACGCTTTAGCGTGCGTGTTGGACGTGTTGGAGTTCACGC
>PWXP01000289.1 GCA_003561895.1 Planctomycetaceae bacterium
CGAATTGCGACATTTTGTGTTGTCAATCGCGACACGAATTGCGACATTCTTGGGTGCCGTTACGACGTTTCTGTACGGTCGGGACAGAATAACCAGCGGCCCCGCCGCACAAAATACCGCATCGGCAGCAGCGCCCATTGTGCTATAATAGCTACATGCGAGCTTCGGGTCAACTCGCCGCGACGGGCCTGGCGCAATGAACGGTTATCCGTCGGCGATCATGCCGATTCGACCGCCTCGATCAAACCGGGGGCATTTTCGCGGCGCCAGCGGCTGGCCTATTGGGCACATCGCCGTTTGGGGCGCGAAAATTGGCATAGTCCGCCGTGAACAATTGCCCACCGCGGAGGCAGCCGGCCCTATTGCACCTGAAACTCGATGATTTGGAATCGGAGGCCGCGGATCGACGCCCCGCCGCTGTGGAAGCGGATACCGCGGTACTGGTAGTTCGACAGCACGCGGTGGATGTGGCCGAAGTACACGTCGCGCACGCCCGACTCCGGCCCATGCCCCGCGCGGCGCAGGTATCGCAGGATCTTCCGCACGACCACTCGCGTGGGGTGCAGGAAGTACGGCGCCGGTTTGTGCAGGCGGGCGAAGACGGCCAGGTCGTACACCTGGTGTTCCCAGAGTTCGCGTTCGCGGTGGTGGGGCCGGGAGCGTAGTTCGACCAGGCTTTCCGCGGTCACGCCCCGCCCGAGCACGTCGCCGTGCAGGAAGACCTTGCTTCCGAGGCGGAGGTAGTCGTGGTCCCAGGCCAGGTTCGACACGTCGCGGTCCAGTTCGATCAGCCGGTCGATGAACGCCTCGTGGTGGTCGTGATTCCCCATCAGGTAATGGAACCGGCATCGGGGGCACTCGCCGGCGAGTTGGCGAAGCCACAAGGCCGCTTCTTCCGCGGCCTGCTCGACGGGGATTCGAGCCCAGCGGAAATCGAACACGTCGCCGCCGAACACAAACACCTGGGAACGCGCCGCTGCCGCCCGAATTGTGGCCAGATACCGCGCCGCGTTCGATCGGGCGGTCAGCAGGTGCAAATCAGAAACGAAACAGCCCGCCTGAACCATCCTTCTACTTCAACTCCATCCGCGGGGCTTGGGGTTGGCGGTAAGCGTTCACGGGCCAGCCGGAGACCGGTCTATTTTCGAGGCGAAATAGCGTTGTCCAGGAACCATACCTTCTCCGCCGCGAAAATGGGGACCGTCCCCCGTGAACGGTTACGGGCGACGTCACCACCGGTTGCAATGCACCCGCTCTTCGCGGTAGCGGTCCTGCCTGGCGAAGGCCTCGGCCGGGTAACCGAGCACCACCAAGCTATGGGGCACGACGCGTTCCGGCACGCCGAACAACTTGCGCAGCCCCTCGATGCGGTGGGGGCGCGGGTACACGCCGCACCAGCAGGCGCCCAGCCCGATGCCGCGGGCGGCCAGGAGCATGTTCTCCACCGCGGCAGAACAGTCGATGGGCCAGTATCCTTCCGATCCTTCCCGGTCGAGGTCGCCGCAGACTGCAATGGCCATCGGCGCGCCGCGGATCATCGCGGCGTTTGGGCAGATGTCGGCGCAGGCGTCCAACAGCGCCCGGTCGTCGATCACGACGAACTGCCACGGCTGGCCGTTGCGCGCACTTGGCGCCGTCATGGCGGCAGCAAGGAGCTGCCGCACCGCGTCGGGAGGAACGGGGCGATTTTCGTATTTCCGAATACTGCGTCGTGTGTGGATCGCTTCGAGGACATCCATAGTCGGCTCCCGGGCGCATGGCATTGGGCGAAGGTCGCATACCGCGGAGAAAACTGCGTCGTCGCCCCGTGAACGGTTACGGGCGAAGACTATAATACGGGCGAAGACTATAATACGGGCGAAGACTATAAAGGGACTGTTCCCGTTTCTGGGTGCAGCCTTGGCGTCAAAGGACAGGGTGGGTGGTTCCGGCTGTCGCAGCAGCCTTACTTCACCCACGCGCTCCACGCCGCTGCGCACCCAGGAACGGAAGAGCCTAGAGTAGATTTTACCGGCCGTGGCAGCCGGCGCCCAGGGGCCGCAGGTTGGCGGGCCGCAGGTTGGCGGGCCGCAGGTTGGCGGGACAACAAACCCATCTGACAGGTGCGTATTCCTCGGCAGCGTGTCCCTCGGGTTGTACCCCCTTGCCAATTCGCCGATATTCGGGGATGATAGTCGATTCGGCTGCCGGCGATACTGCCTGTCCGCGCTCGCAACAGAGAATTCGCATCGTGCCTGAGACCATTCACACGCATACCTTCCCGAACGGCCTGGTGTTGGTGGCCGAGCAGATGCCCTGGCTCCGCTCGGCGGCGTTTTCGCTGCTGGTTCCCGCGGGCTGCGCCATGGAGGCCTCCAGCAGGGGGGGGCTGGCGAACTTCACTTCCGAGATGGTCGAGCGCGGCTGCGGCTCGCGCGACAGCCGCCGGTTCATCCTCGACCTCGACAATTTGGGCCTGGAGTGGAACGATTTTGTTTCGGCCGCGCACGCCGGGTTCAGTGGCGCCGCCCCGGCTGAAAACCTGCCGGCCGCCCTGGCCATCTTCGCCGACGTGGTTCGCCGCCCCCACCTGCCCGCGCAGGAGTTGCCGGCCGCGCGGTCGCTGATGCTTCAGGAATTGCGGGCCATGGAGGACGAGCCGGCGCAGAAGATGGCGACCGAGTTGCGGCGGCGGCACTACCACGAGCCGTGGGGACGGCCGCCGCAAGGCGACTTGCCGGGCGTGCAGGCGACCACCCTGGACGACGTCCGCGGTTTCTTCGCGCGCCATTACCGGCCCAACGGCGCCATCCTGGGTGTGGCCGGCCGGTTCGAGTTCGAGGCGCTGCGCGACACGGTGGGCGAACTGCTGGCCGACTGGCCGGTGGCCGAGCCGCCGCAAATCGTCGAGCAACCCGCCCGCCAACCGTACCTGCACATCCCCTACCAGTCGGCGCAGACGCAGATCGGCATTGCGTTCGCGAGCGTGCCGTATTCCCATCCCGACTTTTTTCGCGCGTGGGGCGCCGTGGGCGTGCTGAGCGGAGGGATGAGTTCGCGCCTGTTCACCGAGGTGCGCGAAAAGCGGGGCCTTTGCTACAGCGTGCACGCCTGGCACCATACGCTGCGCGATCGGGCGGGCGTGTTCTGCCACGCCGGCACCAGCGCCGAGCGGGCCCAGGAAACGCTCGAGGTCACTCTGGGCGAACTCCGCCGGCTGGCCGAGGGCGTGCGGCCGGACGAACTCGCCCGCCTGAAGGCCCGCATCAAAAGCAGACTCATCATGCAGCAGGAGTCGAGTTCCTCGCGCAGCGGGGCCGTCGCCGGCGACTGGTACCACCTGGGCCGCGTCCGCACGGTCGAGGAGCTGCACGAGCTGGCCGACCGGCTGAGCTGCGAGGCCATCAACGCGTACCTGGCCGCGAGCCCACCGGGCGATTTCACCATTGCCACCATGGGCCCGAGCCCGCTGGAGGTGCCGGTTGCAGTTTGACAAGCATTATCTCCCCAACGGCCTGGAGATCGTGGCCGAGTGCAACCCGGAGGCCTATTCCTCGGCCGTCGGGTTCTTCGTGCGCACCGGCGCCCGCGATGAAACCGACGCCGAGTCGGGCGTGAGCCACTTCCTCGAACACATGGTGTTCAAGGGCACGCCCACCCGGTCGGCCGAGGACGTCAACCGCGAGTTCGACGAGATCGGCGCTCACTACAACGCCTGCACGAACGAGGAGAGCACGATCTACTACGCGAACGTGCTCCCGGAGTACCTCGACCGCGCGGTCGGCCTGCTGGCCGACATCATGCGCCCCTCGCTCCGAAAGGCCGACTTCGAGACCGAGAAGCGGGTGATCCTCGAGGAAATCCACATGTACGACGACCAGCCGCCCTTCGGGGCCGACGAGCGGTGCCGGGCCGCCTACTTCGGCAGCCACCCGCTCGGGCGCAGCGTGCTGGGCACCGTCGAGAGCGTCGCCGACCTCCGCGTCGAGGCGATGCGCGACTACTTCGGGCGCCGGTACGCCCCGGCGAACATCGTGCTGGTGGGCGCCGGCTGCGTGGACTTCGACCACCTGGTGCGCCTGGCCGAGGCGCATTGCGGCGGGTGGGCGTCGCGGCCGGTCACCCGCGCCATGTGCCCCCCCGAGCCCCAAACGCCCCTGGTGACCATCCACAAGGAAATTGCCACGCAGCAGTACACCCTGCTCCTGTCGCCGGCGCCGTTCGACGACGCTCGGCAGCGCTATGCGGCCAAGCTGCTGGCCACCGTGCTGGGCGATGACTCGGGCAGCCGGCTGTACTGGGAACTGGTCGACCCCGGACTGGCGGAGCATGCGGGGATGCAGCACGCCGAGTTCGCCGACGCCGGCGCGATGATCACGTTCCTGTGCTGCGCCCCGGAGGACGCCGCCGGCAACCTCGCCCGCGTGGCCGAACTGCACCGCCGCGCCGGGCAGGACGCGGTGACCGAGGCCGAGCTGCAGCAGGCGAAGAACAAGGTTTGCTCGCGGGTAGTGCTGGCCGGCGAGCGGCCGCGGGGGCGGCTGTTCGCCGTCGGGGTCGATTGGGTGTGCCGAGGCGAGTACCGCAGCATCGAGGACGACCTGAAGGCGGTCGGCGCCGTGACGCTCGACGATCTCGACGACCTGCTGCGCCGCTACCCCCTGCTGCCGGCCGCTACGGTCACCATCGGCCCGCTGAAGTCGATGGCCGCGCCGACCCAGTAGCTGTCCGTTGGAGCGATGTTTGGCAACTACGCCCCCCGCGCGCTTCCGCCCCCGCCTCCTTCTCCTTTCCCCGCCGGGCTCGCCCCGGCCGGTCCCATGACTGGCCGCCTACCGAATCAATTCCCGCGGTTCCATCCGGGTGCAGGAGAGGGTTCGCAAGCGTGTTGAGTCAACACCCCGCCAGGTCGGCCAGCAGGGCGTCGAGCACCTGCTCCTCGTGCACGCTGAGGCCGCGGGCGGTCATGGCCGGCGCCAGGTCGGCGTCCCAGCGGGCGGCAACCGGCTTGCCCCGCAGCGGCGCGCCGTCGGGGGCGGCGCGATAGTCGGCGGCCGACATCCGCCATGGCGCCGCGCCGTGCCGCTCGGCCATCAGGTTGGCGATGCGCACGCCCGGCCAGTCGAAATCGCCGTGGTAGACGAGCCGCGCGCCGGCGGCGGCCAGGGCGCTGAGCAGCACTCGGGCGGCCGTCTTCGGCTGCCCGTCGGTGCACACCAACGGCGCGCTCCGCGCGGCCAGCCGGTTGGCCGCGGCGGCCGGCACGTTGACGTTCTCGCAGATGAACACCGTGCGGCCGTCCAAGTCCGGAAACCGTAGCGGATGCCGCAGCAGTTGCCGCACCGAAAGCTGATCAACACATAGGGGCGCGACATCGTCTGACCTCCGCGTTCGGTGGGATTGTTGGCCCGAACCGGGCCTCGATTTTTTGGGTGGCAATTTCCGGATTTCCACACTCGCCCCCCCGAGTTCGCCCACGACACCTGCCGGTTTGCCCCGCCGGAGCGGTGGTCGGCGTGCTACCACAGGGTCATCGGATAGGGACAGAGGGGAACAAAGGGGACAGGCGCATATACTGGGCAAACGGCGCAATTTGGCGCGTCATGGCGATGCCCTCGGCGCGGACCTCCGGCACCAGGCCCGACCCCTCCTCGATCGCGCGCAGCACGTGCCCGCGCTGCGTGGCCAGGTAGGCCAACGCCTCCTCGCTCAGTTCTTCGTTGTAGACGACCGGTTCGTCGAGCAGGCCTCGCACGAGGCGGGACCGCACGCGGCGATTGCGGCCCTCCTCCGTTTCGGGCAGAGTTTCCTCGGCGATGGCCGCTCGTCGAACGCCTCGGCGTCGACGGTCGACGGCCCGCGGCGCACGTTCAACAGCGTGCTGAGCAGCGGGCGGTGGATCGTGTACAGCACGTCGCCGCGTTCGGCGAGGAACTGCCCCTCGTCGCCGTGCACCCGGCGGAGTACCTGCAAGTCGAGCAGCAGGCGGGCCACCTGCACGAGGTCGCGCCGCTCGTCGCGGCTGGTCAGGTCGAACCGGATGCCCGCCTCGGCCAGGGCCGGATCGCCGTGCACCAACTCCAGCACCCGGTTGGCCAGGTTGCCCAGCGTGTTTTGCCGTTCCGACCGCTCCAGTGCGGCCAGGAACAGGCAGAAGAGCACGTAACGCCGTCGGGAGAACGGCAGGCCGGTCTTCACGTCGCGCGCCGGGCGCGTGGGGTCGGAAAGTGTGGCCGGTGTTTTGCGCAGCCGCGCGAACTCGGCGTCGACCTGCACGGTCCAGGCCGGGTGCCGCGCGAACCATCGCCGCAGCCAATCGGCATGGCGCCGCACCAGGAGGAACTCGGCGGCGTGCGGCCCGGCCGCCGTCAGCAGCGGGTATCGGAGCAGGGCCCGCACCGCGCGCTGCCGCTCGTCGATGGTGGCCGCCTCGACGCGCTCGTGGAGCGGCGCCGGGCCGATGAATGAATGAACGCCTGGGCCTGCGAGGTGAGTTCCTCGAAGCGGTGGCCCAGGTTGCGCAGGGTGAGGTGGACCTTGCTTTCGTCGGGGCTTTCCGCGGCGGCCAGCTCGAGCACCTGGCGCAGCAGGTCGCGAATATACTCGCCGCGTGCCGTTATTGCGCTTTTGTAGGATGGACATTCTTGTCCGTCTTCGCTTTGACGGGCTAAAGCCCATCCTACGGAAAGCGCAGTTTTAGGCCGCGGCGAGTATATCGCCCAGCGCGGCGGCCTGAAGCTCGCCCGGCTTGTGGATGATGTCCCAATAGACGCCGATCGCCCGCTCGGCCCCCTCGCCCTCGGCGGTCAACTGGTAGATGAAGCGGGGGCGGTAGAACTCCTCGACGGTGGCCACGTCGGCCGTATCCTGGAACGCCTGGAGGTTGCCCCATTCGCACAACTGCTCCAGCAGGGGGGCGAGCGACGGTTCGTCGAGCGGTTCGAGCAGCGTGTCGGGCTCGACGGCGGCGAGGATATCGGCGGGCCGCATGTGGAGCGAAAAACGCGTTTTGGCCTCGACGAACGCCCCCATGACGGCCCGATACTGCGCGGCCTTATCGGCCACCACGTAAGAAAAGGCCTTCAGGCGGCCGCCGTTTTGGAGGTTCTTGCTCATTGCATGCCTGCCGGCCACCGAGTATGCCGTGTATGTCGTGTCGGCGGGAAACGCTCCAGGCTACCAGCGGCGGGGGCACCTGCCAAGGGGGCGGGGCCTTACCTCAGACCTCCCGACATAGCCCCTTCATGATATGACAGGTTCCGGGGTCTGAACAGCCAGGCGAAGGCGAAGGTGGGTGCCGGGGAAGGGGACGGCAAGGGCATCGAGCTGCTCGCATAAAG
>PWXP01000483.1 GCA_003561895.1 Planctomycetaceae bacterium
CGGCAACCTCATCACCAACATCACCGCCGAGATGCTCGAGGGCCGCCCGACGGACGAACGCGCGTGCGTCATCTGCAACATCTACGAGACGTTCGGCATCTACCGCACCTACGCCGAGCAGCCCCCCGGCACGCTGGTGGCCATTATCGGCTCCACCGGCCGGCTCGAACTGGCCGTGGTGGGCGACAACGCCGCCAGCCGGCTCGGCATTGAAGTGGGGATGCCCGTGATTGTGGCCTGGGAATAAAGCCGCGACCACCGGTCGCGGCTTTATGGATTATGATATGCAGCCGACACGACGAGAACTGGAACATTGGGACCGCACGCTGGTGTGGCATGCGTTCACGCAAATGGCCGAGCACGAGCCCCTGCTGCTCGAACGCGGCGAGGGGTGTACGCTCATCGACATCGACGGCAACCGGTACCTCGACGGGGTAAGCAGCTTGTGGTGCAACATCCACGGCCACCGGCACCCGCGCATCGACGCGGCCATCCGGGCGCAGCTCGACCGGGTGGCGCACGTGACGAACCTGGGCTCGTCGAACTCGACCACCATCAAGCTGGCCCGCCGGCTGGTCGACCTGGCCCCGGGCGGCATCGGCCACGTGTTCTTTTCCGACGACGGGGCGACGGCGGTCGAAGTGGCCCTCAAGATGGCCTTCCAGTATTGGCGCCAACGCGAGGACCCGCGGCCGGGAAAGACCGCGTACGTGGCCTTGGGCGACGCCTACCACGGCGATACGCTGGGCAGCGTGAGCGTGGGCGGGGTCGAACGGTTCCACGCCATGTTCGAGCCCCTGCTGTTCGAGGTGTTGCGCCTGCCGGCGCCCGACGCCGCGCGCCCACCCGAGGGCGTCGCGGCGGAAAACCTTGCCGCCCACCACCTGGCGAAGCTCGAGGACGTGCTCCGGGAGCACCACGGGCGCATCGCCGCGATGGTCATCGAGCCGTTCGTGCAGGCCGCCGCCGGTATGCTCGTCCACCCGCCCGGCTACCTGCGCGGCGTGCGCGACCTGACGCGCCGGTACGGCGTCCTGCTCATCGCCGACGAAGTGGCGGTGGGCATGGGGCGCACGGGCACGATGTTCGCCTGCGAGCGCGAAGGCGTCGTGCCCGACTTTCTCTGCCTGGCCAAGGGCCTCACCGGCGGCTACCTGCCGCTGGCCGCCACCCTTACCACCGACGAAGTGTGGAACGCATTCCTGGGCGATTATTCCGAGGGAAAGACCTTTTTTCACGGGCACACCTACGGCGGAAACCCGCTGGGCGCCGCCGCCGCGCTGGCCACGCTCGACGTGTTCGACGAGGAGCGCACGCTGGAACACCTGCCGCCGAAGATCGACCGGCTGGCCGAGCACCTGCGTCGCATGGCCCGGCTGCCGCACGTCGGCTTTGTGCGGCAGTGCGGCATGATCGGCGCCGTGGAGCTGGTTCGCGACAAAGCAACGAAGGAGCCGTACCCCTGGGCCGAGAAGCGGGGCTTGCGCGCCTGCGACCACGCCCGAACACTCGGCGTGCTGCTCCGCCCGCTCGGCAACGTCCTCGTGCTCATGCCGCCGCTGGCTGTCACGCTCGACGAGCTGGACTGCATCTGCACCGCGGCCAAGGCGGGGATCGAGAAGGCTGGATTTTTTTGACTCTTCCATTTCCAGGTGCAGGCCTCGCCAATGTAGTAGGCACACGCCGCTGTGCCGTCCCCGGAAAACAGTCTGCACCTAGAAACGGAGTAACCGTTTACGGGAGGACTGTCCCCTTCGCCCGGTACTATTTAAACAAGGGCTGGCTGCACCTCGAAAGGAAAGAGCCAAGAAATGGAAAGCGGCGTCGAGCCGCCGCACTCCAGAAGGCCGAAAGAAAACGCCATCATACACGAGGAGACCCTACCCATGTTCACAAGGCGGCGTTTATTGTCGAGAACCTATCCCAGGAATGGGCCCATAACGCTACCGGCCAAACTGCCGGGTGCTTCCATCCGTTACCGCGCTTCGTGGGTTTCGGCTGCCCTGGTTTCCCTGGCGATCGCCGCGGCCGCGAACGGCGCCGAGCACCACCGGTACGATTTCGGCGGCGCCGGAACGCCCGCCGCACGGGGATACACCCGGCTGACGATCGGGGATGAATATAGCAAAGAAAGAGGCTACGGGTTCATTCACTCGGCCGCCGGCCCGCGCGGCTTCCGCACGCGAGGCGTCCACAAAGACACGCGCCTCGATACGCTCCTGTACGACCAAGGCGGGCTGACCTTTGTACAGGACCTGCCCGACGGCGACTACCTCGTTTCCCTGGCCAGCGGCGACGCCCAATACGACGGCAACGCCGCGATCCAATTGAACGGCCAGGAGGTCGGCGGGCTGCGAGCGACGGGCGATGGCGGCTTTGTCGTGCTGACGGCACATCGGGTGCGCGTCGGCAACGGACGGCTCAAGGTGCAGATCGCCGGCGACTACGGCCGGCTGAACTATCTGGAAATCCTGCCGCTGAACACGGCCGAAGCCCTCGGCGTGGACGGCTCCGACGACGCCCGGAAGACCCTCACTGTGACGGTGCCCAGCCCCGTCCCCGACGCCGAATTCTCCGTCGACCGGGACCAGTTCGGCCCGCTGGTTCGGGTGAACCTCGACCGGATCGAGAACTGGACGGCGGTGCCCGGCATCGAGCGCCATTGGCCGGTGCTCGAAGAGGACGAGAAGACTCAGCCGGCGCATGCCATCGTCTCGAACATAAAAGACGTCGACGGCAACGGCAAGCTCGACGTGTTCCGGCAGATTATCGAGGTACCCTATTCCCAGGTTGCCCGCTTTACCGAAGACGGCCGCCCGGTATGGAAAACCGAGCGGCTGGCGCCCGCCGCCGGCGACGAGACGGGCATGCACATTGTCGACATCAACGGTGACGGGCGCTACGAAGTGGTCATCAGCCAGACCGGAATGCTGTATTGCATCAGTGCCGACACGGGCGAGATCCGATGGCAGGTGAAGACGGGCGAGGGCGGCACGGGCGGCCCCGGCGACTGGGATTACCCCATGGTGGTCGGCCACTTCACCGACCGGCGGAAGAAGGGCGCGGTGGTGCGCGCCGGCCTCGACTTGCTCTGCTACGACCACAGCGGCCGGCTGGCCTGGAAGCACGTTCTGGAGGGCCATATCTACGGGCACGCGATGGCGCGTTGCGACGTGACCGGCGACGGCTACGACGAAATCTTCGTGGCGCGCAACGGCAGCACCCAGGCGTTCACTCACGACGGCAAGCTGCTGTGGGAAGACAAGGGGCAACGCAACCACAGCGATAACTTCGCCTTCGGCGACATCGACGGCGACGGTCGCATCGACGTGGCGTACGACCGGGACGGGTGCGGCAGCCGCGGACCGCTCGTCATCGCCGACGCGGTCACCGGCAAGGAGAAGTTCACCATCGACTACCGCAAGGACGGCGTGGGACACAATCAGGGCTTCACCTGCGACAACTTCCGCCCCGACCTGCCCGGCCTCGAGATCGTCATTACGGATAAGGCCAGCCCGCTGTTGCTGTACGACGGCCGCGGCAGGCTCCTTTGGCGGCGCAACACACCAACCTCGCTCGTTTCCCGGGCCGACTGGACCGGCGACGGGGTGCCCGACATCCTCTCGTTCGCCATCGGCGTGAACCTCAACCCGACCATGTCGGTGTGGAACGGCCGCGGCGAACGGCTGTACGCCATTGCGCTGTTGCCGAGCCGCCGCAGAAGTTATTTCGGCGGCTGCGCGCCCGGCCACGGGTTCGATGGCTTCGGCGACCTCAGCGGCAACGGCCGTGCCGACGTGCTGATGGCCTCCGGGCCATGGAGAACCGGCCCGCCACAGCACCTGTTCCTGATAGCCGCGCCCACCGGAGAAACGGGATGGGAGGACGATTGGTGATTGCGCCGAGGCGCAACGCGCATACGACCCCACGGCCGGAGCCGGCCCTCGTTGACAACGGTGTGCCGACGGCGTTACACTTGGAGTGGGGTGGGTCTTCTGTTTCCAGGCGCGGGCTGCCGCAATGATAGGGGTAGGGACGTCCGATTGGGTTCGGCCGCCCCCCCGAACCGTACGTGCGGTTTTCCCGCATATTATGTTGTCGCCAACATAATATGCGGTAAGTCATCACGTACGAAGCCGGGGGAGCCGTGGGCTTCAAGGCGGGGTGCGCGGCAAGTACCTCGACCAATACCGAGCCGGCACGAACCTCGTGCTGTTGGCGCCCGATGTCCGCGCCGCCTTTCCGACCGACCACTCGGTCAACGAGGCCCTCCGCTCGATCATGCAACACGGACCGGCGGAGCGATAGGAAGATCAAATACAAAGTAAAGATTCCCGACCCGAATGGCACTTGAACTTTCATAACTACTCGCCTGGGAAGGGTTTATAATTGCGTCGCGCAATGTCGAAGATATTCGACGATCCGAACACTTCGCTCAATGAACCTTCACTCCAGGTCAGTGTAGGTTTCAAGGATTTAGCCGCAGTCCTGGGGCAACAGACCTTCAGGGATGCTCTGGCAGCGGCGGCTGGCGGGGACACTTCGCTTGCGGCGGACTACCTCAAGGCGCTTCCGAACTATGCGAACAATGCATCGGTTACCGTCAACCTTAAGACGGCAGACAATAAGGTCGTGCTTTTGTCGCTCGGCTTGGCGCAGTTCGACTATGTTGCCGGGGAACACAAATTGTACGAATGCGCTTTGGCAGTATCAGCGATATGCGCGTTGTGCGAAGTGTCAGTGGCGTAATGCGTTTTGAAGGTGGAGGGAACCAATGTTTGAACAGTTTGCAAGGGCCCTCGTGACGGCAACCCTCGTTTCGACCCTTGGAGGGCCTTTGTTCGCCGGAAGCGGACCATGCCGAAACGCCGGAGAGCGTTTGAATCGTGCAGTTGCCCAATGCATGCCTTTGACGAGCGGTCCAACGGGCTCAGCCGCGTACTTCGAGTTCGAGTATCGTCGCACTCTCGACTCCAATGGCCGACTTGTGCCGCTGAGGTGCAGGATTCGAAACACCGACCCACACCCTTCCGCGGTGCTGCTTTCGGACAACGGCATACCATACGGGCAGCTCGCGGGCCAAACACTCGCCTTTTCCGATCGATCCGCGCCGGGAAAGATTCGGGTCGCTGCGGGCTGGACGTTTGGCTTCATCGCCGAGGACATCCCGGGGCTCCTCAAACCTTTTGCGCTGATCCACAGTGCCGACGCGCCCGATATTCGGATCGACCTGCCGGCTCTCGTGGACGAACTGCGAGAGGCCGATCCGCATCCTTCTTTCGACAGCCGGACACTTACGTTTGCTTTTGCGAAGGACAATGGATCAATCGGGCGGATTCGCCTGCCGAGAGAGAGGACGTGGCCCCAAAGTCCCATCGCCAGCATTATGCTCGAAAACAAACGCGGCGAAGGGGTCCTCCTATCCATCTTCCAGTTGTCGTTGGCCCAGCATACGGTCCCCTCCCCGCGGGCACACCGCCTGGAGCCAACGGCGCCGTCTAGCCGTCATGATTTCAGTCGCCAAGGGACCTCCGAGGCAGACATCCGCTCGTTGTTGGATGCCGGAGCGGTTGCGCAATTGCTGGCGGACCCACGGCACGAGCACGCGGCAGCGATGCTGCTCGACCGAATGCCGGTTGGGGGACGCTTTTCTCGCGCAAAGAAGGATCGCATCGGCGCACTGCTGATGAATCTGGGGCGCCCCGCGGCGCAACCGTTCTTGGATGACGATGTATCCTGGGCGCACGATTACGTTCGCCTGCGCGAATTCCTTCACGAAAGGATCATCTGGCCGGCCATTCTGATCCAGAATCGCCCGAATGCGGTGCCCCGGTATGTCGTTGGCTACGATCGGCACCGCTCCGCCTATCTGCTCGCCACTCGCGCCGGCCCCCCACTCGCTGAGCAGTTCTACCAGACCCTTCACGACGTGGTGGTCGATCGTAACCACTCGAGCCAACGCCGCGCCGCCGCGCTCGATATGCTCGGTATCGTCGGCGTGCGGGAGGATAGCGTCGTCCTCGAACGGATTCGGTCGGAATTGGAATGCGAATTGCCCGCGGACATCCGAATCGTGCTTGCCACCGTAGAAGCACGGACGGGAACTCCCACGGACGTGCATGTAGACACCCTCCGGGCCGCGCTCACGGACGAGGCGGTCAATGAGGCCACGCGTTTCCTGTGTATGGAGAGCCTTCTTCTGATGGACGAAGCCCACGGCTTCGAGCATGTCATTCACGACATGCTCTCGGGCGACAAGGCCAAGCGTTACGGCAGGCTTTCTCAGCAGTGTTTGCTGGCAGCCGGTTGTTCGGAACAAGGGCGCGACGTCCTGGTACAACTTGCCGCCAAGCGGACTGAGTGCCCGCCCTTTACCTACGTGCTGCGCGCGTTGCACAGCGCGATTCGGCCCGACGATCGGCAGTGGGCGATTTGTATGCGCCTAATGAAGCAGATTGCTTTGGACGAGTCTCTTGCCGTCGAGGATCGTTGGATTGCGGCCGATTTCGCCGCGCGCCACCACGAGGACCATGCGTTTCGCGCGCGTTTCACCCGCTCGGCACTGTCTTCCGGGAGCCCCCGTCTTATCGGACGGCTCGTGTTCGACTATTGCGGCGTTCAAGGCACGGCTTACAAGTTTCTGGACAAGTTCGACGAGTTGCTCAACTCAACAGACGTGGAAGTCCGAAGTTCTGCGACCACCGTGTTCGTCCTCGCGTGCTCCCCCACCCCGCCGAAGGAGCACGAGGCGGCGGTCGTACGACTGGCTGGCAGGATTCTGGAGGACTCGAGTCAGGATGTACGACTGTTGGCGTGGCCGCTTCTCAAAGGAATGCAGGAGAGGAACCCAACGTTGCTGGAACAATTGTATCCCGAACTGGTGCAAACGGCCAGGAACGCCACTGACCCTTCGGAATATGTCACGTTGCTCATCTGGATATCGGGCCTTTCCCAGGGAGCATTTCCCTTGAAACTCCCATTCTATCCGTTCGATGACAATGGCAATGTGCGTACCGATGCGCACGCTCAAGAACTCGTGCGCAAGCATCGCCGCGACATCCAACGGCAGCTTGATGAGTGGCTCAGAACCCATGTGACTACCACAAGAGACAGCGAGGCGCATTAGGCGCAGGGTGTTGGGGGGACTCGGGCGGGCGGACTTGACGCCGTCCCACGTCGGATTGCATTCGGTTGCAACCTCCCCTGCGCGCTACCGCACATTGCGCAGCTTGCCCATAATGGCGCTCGACGGCGTGTTTTGCAAGAGAGGATGGCATAAAGACGGGCTCCCGGGTAAAACATTGAA
>PWXP01000202.1 GCA_003561895.1 Planctomycetaceae bacterium
ATCCCCGGTTGTCATTTCGGTCGAGCCGTCGTTCGATCCGCCGCTTGCGTCGTTTCATCTGTTGTTGTATCTTGGGACTCACTCGAAAACCTCCGTGCATTGGGTTATGGGAACGGTAACATTCCCCCTGTTACCCCCACAATCGCCGAAGGTCTTCGAGTTTATTCCACAATCCACTCAAGCGCACGCTTCGGAGTTCGCTTGGTTAAGGGCTAGTCCAACCCAATTCGCAAGCCCCGACGGTACTCATCGAGAGTGCCCGGTGAAGAAGTTCCCCTTTCGGATCGTCTACCGGCACGTCGAGAATCGGGTGCTGGTCGTTGCGATTGCCCATGCAAAACGACGGTCTGGGTATTGGCGTGATCGAAACTCATCCGCGTCCGAACCGTCGGATGGACCGGGTCCATAAAATGCGCGGCCACCTCACCCCAGCAACCACCCGACCACCTCGACCAGCCCGTCATGCTCCTGCGCGGGAGCGATGCGGGCGGCGGCGGCTTTGACGCTGGGCCGCGCGTTGCCCATGGCCACCCCCAGCCCCGCCGCGCGGATCATCGGAATGTCGTTCACGTCGTCGCCGACGGCGCAAATCTCGCCGTCGGCTATCTGCCATTGGCGGGCGAGCCGCCGGATGGCCGACCACTTGGTCACGCCGGCCGGGGCCACTTCGCACATATAGCCGATGTACCGCGGGCTGCGCAGCACGTGGGTGTGCAGTTTGCCGGGAAGCCGGTCTTTGAGGTGCGCATCCAGGCGCAGCATTTCGTCCTGCGTGCCTATGGTGAAGGCGCAAAAGGTGCCCGGCGGCGGGGTGTCGAGCAGCCGGGGGACGACGCGGCCCGCCCCGGGGTTCAAGCGGAAGTACTCGGCCAGTTCCTCGCCGTCGACCCGGTCGCGGTCGGTGTAAAAGTCGAACCCTTCGTGGAAGGTGTCGGCGCAGGCGATCGGGCAGAATCCCTGTTCGTCCATGGTGCTCAGCGTACGCCGCAGCACGTCGGGCTCGAACCGGGCGCGGTACAGCGTGCGGTGATCGGCCGGGTCCTTCACCAGAGCGCCGCTGGCAGTGACCAGCGGCACCGTCAGCCCGAGCGGCTCCACCAGGTGCAAAGTGCGGCTGTACCGGCGCCCCGTGGCCAGCACTACGTGAATGCCCGCCGCCATGGCGCGGCCGAGCGCGGCGCAGGTCGAGCCGGTCAACTCATCGCGGCTGTTGACCAGCGTTCCGTCGATGTCGATGGCCAGGAGTCGGTAGCGGGGCATCAGGTGTCAGGGAAGTTGGGTCGGTGGGGGCGGCGGTCGTACGGTGGCGCGACGGTTGCTACTTTTCGCACAGGGCGGCACGGGCGTGCTCGCGTTCGAGGTGCCGGCGGCCTTGCCGGATGGCGATGTGGTCCCAGGGTAGGCGCGCGTCGACGGGGCGGGCGCGGTGCAGCATGTGCTCCAGGTCGATTCCCGCTTCCCGCAGCGCCTCGTCCCAAAGCTCCGGCCGGAAGTGATCGGTCCAGGCGTCGAGCCGCGCGCCGCGCTCGTAGGCCTGTTCAATGGCCCGGCCCACGCGGCGGTCGCCGCGGGCGAGGGCCGCTTCGAGCAGGCTGGTACGGATGTCGTGGCAGCGGAGCTGCACGGCGCGGAGGCGCAGCCGGCGCCGGAGCCGGTCGTGGGCGGCGGCGAAATACTCGGCCCGCTGCATGGCGTTCCACTGGAAGGGCGTTTGCGGCTTGGGCACGAAGTTCGACACGTTGGCCACCACCGTAGGCCAGCGGCCGCGCACCTGCTTGCCCAGCCGGGCGATCTCCTCGGCCATGTCGGCGATGGCGTCCAGATCGGCCTCGGTTTCGCTCGGCAGCCCACACATAAAGTAGAGCTTCACCCGGTGGAATCCGGCCGCGAAGGCGCCGCGGCAACCCTCCAGTACGTCTGCATTGGTTAGCTCCTTGCCGATGCGGCGTCGCAGGGGGTCGCGCGCGGCCTCGGGCGCCAGGGTGAGCCCCGAATGCCGATAGGTGCCCAGCCGCTCGGCCACCGTGCGCCACTGTTGATTGACCCGCAGGCTGGGCAGCGAAATCGACACGCCCCGGGGCAGGAACTCGGCCGAGAGCCGCGCGAGCAGTTCGTCGAAGTGGGGATAGTCGCTCGTCGAAAGCGACAACAGCGCCACCACGTTGTAGCCGGTGTTCCGGTACGTTTCGACCGCCGCGCGAACGATCGTTTCCACCCCCCGCCAGCGCAGCGGACGCTTCAGCGGATTGCTCTGGCAGAAGCGGCAGCGGGCGGGGCAGCCTCGCATGATCTCGATGGTGATGCGGTCCTGCACGCATTCCACAAAGGGCACCACCGGCCGGGTGGGTAGCGGCAAGGCGTCGAGGTCGTCGACCACCGCCGGCTCGACGACCGCCCGGGCCTCCGGCCGCAGCGGCTCGACGGCCCCGGTGCCGTCGCCTGCCGTCCGGTACAACTGCGGCACGTACCCATAGGGGAGCGAAGCGGCCAACGCGGCCAACTGATCCAGCCGCGTGCCGCCCCCCCGCCGAGCGGCGAGCCATCCGTCGCACACTGCCGGCAGGCTCTCTTCGCCATCGCCCACCACGAACAGGTCGATGAACGGGGCCAAGGGTTCCGGGTTGGCCACGCCGGGCCCCCCGGCAATCACCAGCGGATGCGCCGCGGTTCGGCGGTCGGCATACCGGGGAATGCCCCCCAGGTCGAGCATTGTGAGCAAGTTGCTCGCGCCCAACTCGTACTGGAGCGAGAAGCCCAGCACGTCGAACTGCCCCAACGGGGTGTATGTTTCCAGACTGCACAGGGGGAGGTCCTGCTCGCGCAGGAGGCGTTCCATGTCGGGCATGGGGGTAAAGACTCGCTCGCAGGCCCAATTGTCCCGGTCGTTCATCCGGGCGTACAGCACTTGCAGCCCATGGTGGCTCATGCCGATGGTATAGGCGTCGGGAAAGGCCAGGCACAGTCTGCCCTGCACCGTGGTGGGGTCCTTCACCACAGCGTTCAGTTCGCCGCCGATGTACTGCCCCGGCAACTGCACCCGGGGTAGCACGTCGCGGACGATGCGGTCTTTGATCGGATGAGGCGTGGTCATGGGCGATGCGGAGGGAACTCTTTATTATGGCGGATACCGCGTGCTTCGGCAAGCGGGTGGGGTATAATGGAGGTGGGGCGCACCCGATCGGGTGGGGCCTGCAAGCCGGTTTTTATCTGCATCGCGACGGCCGAAAGGCCGCCGTGCGGGCGTACCGAATCGGGTTCCGGGTGCTCGCGCCGGCGCAGCCCCGGCCACCCGCTCTACGCTTCCCGCAACGAAGGTAATGCAATCGGAGAACGACTGTCATGCGTCTTCGCCTACGCTGCCGCACCGTGTCCTTGGCGGCCTTGGTGCTCCTCCTCCCGGCGACGGGGCCCGCCCAAACCCGGCAAAGCTTCGAGCACGCCCGCAACCGCATGGTCGATGAAGAAATCGTGGCCGCCGGGGTGACGAACCCGCAGGTCATCGAGGCCATGCGGCTCGTCCCACGGCACGAGTTCGTTCCGCTGGCCAGCCGGCAGTTGGCGTACCTCGACATGGCCCTGCCGATTGGCGCGGGTCAGACGATTTCGCCGCCGTTTGTGGTGGCCTACATGACCGAGGCCCTCGACCCCCAACCGGCCGACCGGGTGCTGGAAATCGGCACCGGCAGCGGCTACCAGGCCGCGGTGCTCAGCCCTCTGGTGAGCGAAGTGTACACCATCGAGATCGTCCCCTCGCTGGGCCGCAACGCGGCGCGCACGCTCAGGCGGTTGCGGTACGACAACGTGTTCTGCAAGATCGGCGACGGGTTTCTCGGCTTGCCGGAGCACGCGCCCTTCGACAAGATCATCGTCACCTGTTCGCCGGAGCGCGTGCCCGCGCCGCTGGTCGAGCAGTTGCGCGAAGGAGGCCGCATGGTCATTCCCGTCGGCCGGCGCTACCAGCAGACTTTGTACGTATTCACGAAGCAGGACGGCAAGCTCGCCAGCGAGGCGCTGCAGCCGACGCTCTTCGTGCCGATGACCGGCCAGGCCGAAGCCTACCGCCGCGTGCAACCCGACCCGGCCAATCCGGCCATCGTCAACGGCGGGTTCGAGGAGCTGATGGGCGATCCCCCGTCGGCCGCCGGCTGGCATTACCAGCGGCAGCTCGAGATCATCGAGTCGGACGAGGCCGTCGAGGGTCGGTGGTACGCGCGATTCGAGAATACCATCGCGGGCCGGGGCTCCCAGGCGGTGCAGGGGCTGGCGGTCGACGGCCGGAGAGTGCGGGCGTTGGAATTGGCGTTCGCCGTACGTGGTCGCGACCTTCGGCCCGGCCAAACGCGCACTCAGGCGCCCCTGGTAGCCATAACGTTCTACGACGGGAACCGGGCGACGGTCGGCCGGCATGCCGTCGGGCCGTGGCGGGGCACCTTCGACTGGCAGCGGGAGCGCGCCCGCATTCCCGTCCCTCCCCGCGCACGCGAGGCCATCATCCACGTCGGGCTGCTGGGCGGTACGGGCCAGTTGGACCTCGATGATCTCCAACTCCGCGCCGCGGAGCGGTAGAGCACGTTGGTAAGGTGCCGTGGCGCAATAAGGCGGTGTAAAACAATAAACTACCGGGAACTTGTAGCGTGGGATAGGCTTCCAGCCTGTCTTTTCCGGCGACAGGCTGGAAGCCTATCCCACGCAATTCGGTAGGTTATTGGGTTACGACGGCTAACACGACCGGATTGTAGGACGGACATTCTATTCATTGGTGGGCCCTAAGGGCAGGCCTCGGCAATGTAGTAGGCACGCGCCGCTGTGCCGTCCCCCGAAAGAGCAGTCTGCACCTAGAAACAGAACCGCCAGTTGTTCTGGCACAGATGTTCACCCGCGCTGCCGCCGCGCCTCGTAGAACAACACGGCGGCGGCGGCCGAAACGTTCAGGCTGTCGGCCGCGCCGAGCATCGGCAGCCGCACCGCGGTAATGCCTTCGCCGTCCCACCGGGGGCCAAGGCCCTCGGCCTCGCTACCCAGCACGAGGGCCGTGGGGCGCCGGTAGTCGACCTCCGTATAGGCCACGCTCCCGTCGACCCGCGCCGCCACCACCTGCAGCCCGCACGCTCGGAGCCAGGCGAGTACTTTCGGGCCGGCCGCTTCTCGCACCGGGAGCGTGAAGATGGTGCCCAGGCTGGCCCGGATGGCAGTGGGGTTGAACAGGTCGGTGCGCGGGTCGGCCACGACCACCGCGTCGAGGCCGGCCCCGTCGGCGCTGCGCACCACCGCGCCGACGTTACCCGGCTTCTCGATCCCCGCGAGCACAGCCACGAGCGCACCCTCGGGCAGGCAGAGTGTGGCCAGGTCGGCGGCAGGTACGTCGGCCACTGCCAGCACGCCCTCGGCCCGCTGGCCGAACGCCAACTTCCGGAAAACGCTTTCGGTCACTTCGAGCAGTTCGGCGCGGGCGGGCGGCAGACGCTCGACCAGCGCGGCGGCTTCGGCGCTAAAGAGGCCGGGGCACACGAACACCTCGCGCAGGGCCACCCCGGCGGAGATCGCCCGCCCGATTTCCCGCACGCCGTCCATCAGGATGCGCCTTTGCTGCCGCCGCCGGCGCCCGTCGCGCAGCCGCACGGCGTTCTTCACACGCGGATTCTGGGCGCTGGTGATCCGGTTCATGCCAGCCTGTTCAGGTCGGAATTTCAATCGGTAGCATCGCGCTCGGCCACGGCGAGGCGCTCGGCGATGGGGGGGTGGCTGTGGAAAAGGACGACTTCCAGCCACGGCGGGTCGGGGTCGTCTTTGTTCACCCGCGCCAACTTCAGGAACGCGGAACGATAAGCCGCCGGCTGGCCCGTGGCGCGCAACGCGTAGCGGTCGGCCTGACGCTCGAAGCGGCGGCTGAGGTTGTTTTGCACCGGTTCGAGCAGCAGGCCGAACACGGTCAGACTCAGCATGATCAACGGCAGCGCGGCGACGGGCAGGTGGGCATGGTCAAGCGGCGCGCCCACCCACCAGGCCAAGGCCCGATCGACCAGCCAAAAGCCCGCCGTGCTGGCAACCAGCCCGGCCGCCAGCAGCTTGGGCAGATGTCGGTGGGCATGGTGGCCGATCTCGTGTGCGAACACCACGGCCGTTTCGTCGGCGGTGAACCCGTCCAGCAGCGTATCGCCCAACAACACGCGGCGCGTGCGGCCCAGCCCGGCCAGCATGGCGTTCGCCTTGACCGTCTCGGCACTCAATTCCAAGCGATACACGCCTTCGATCGACAGGCCGGCGGCCTCGGCCAACCGGCCGATGCGTTCGGCCAGGTCGGGCCGGTCGAGCTTTTCGACCTTGTAGAACAGCGGCAGGATGAGCACGGGAAACAACTGGCCCAGCACCATGCTAACCAGAAAAAACCCACCGGCGGCCACCAGCCACCAGTACGGCCCGGCCAGCCAGATGACCCAGAACAGGGCCAGGAACAGCGCCAGGGCGAACGCGCCGCCGAGGGCCATCCGCTTTGCGTATCGCCCAAGCCAGCGGCGGAACGATTGCGTGGTCATGCCGTAGCGCTGTTCCAGCAGGTGGCCCGCGTAGAACGAAAGCGGAAACGATACCGCCACATGCAGCGCGAACACCACGAGGTACAGCGCGGCCAGCCGGAGCGTATCGAACCGCGCCAGCAGCGGCGCGGCGCCGGCGAGCCACTCCTCAAGCGGCCGTGCCAGCAGGAACGCCGCGACGGCCAGGTAGGCCAGGTCAAGCCCCTTGTCGGCCAAATCGCAATAGTGCTGCGCGCGTCCGTAGCGCTTTGCCTCGGCAAGCTGCTCGGGCGTCATTTCCTCGGCCGTGGCCGGAGGCGAGTCATTTGCCATTTGAGATTTCAGATTTTAGGTTTTTGCATAGGAGACTGTCTTCAACGCACACGCTGAAGCGTGAACTCCAACTTCAGGGCTTCCGCGCGGCCCACGTCCAGTGGCGGTCGCTGGTAGCGCAGACGGTCTCCGGCGCGGCAAACTCGGCCACGAGCGCGCGCATCTCGTCAAGCGTCAGGGCGGCGTGCAGCGAGTCGGCGAACAGCTTGCGCTGATGGTCGTTGGCGTCGCCCGCATAGGTGTCAACAAGCTGGTCCATCGCGTCGTAATCGACGGCCTCCTCGACGGTATCCATCACTTCGGTTTCGAGGATGCGCGGAAGCATGATAGGTTGTTAGTTGCTAGCTGTTAGTTGTTGGGTGTGGCTGGGTTTGTTTCCGAGCAACACTAGCCACTAGCCACTAGCCACTAGCCACTAGCCACTAGCCACTAGCCACTAG
>PWXP01000378.1 GCA_003561895.1 Planctomycetaceae bacterium
CGTTGGCGTTCGAGTCCGAGCCGTTTTCCGGCATTAGCGCATTCGATTCGCTGGGCGCTTGCCTGCCGCTGCCGCGCGGCGCGGAGGAGCCGCAGTTCTGGTTCACGCAGGTGCCCGCCTCCGTGCGCGAGCAGTTGGACTACGTCGTGGGCGAAGCGGGCGGGAAGCTGGTCGGCATCGCCCATCCGGCCGGCCTGCCGGCGTCGTTGCGGACGGCATCCGACGAGCGCTGGCAGCGGATCGAGTTGTGGCCCGACGCGGTCGTGTGCCTGCACCGCGAATCCGGCGGGCCCGTGCATGTCCACGTGGTCAACACCAGCCCGCACACCGATACATGGCAGGAGGACGCCCGGCTGTGGTTCGGCCGCTTCAAGGCGGCCGCGGTGTGCGAGATCTTGCTTGCCAGCGGGCGTGCGGCGCCGGTGGCCGGCGAGTTCGAGGGGACGGAGTCGATCGACCTGGCCGACGAGGCACCGCTGAATCGGTGGCTGACGGCCTGGGCCGAGCACGCGCAGCGCCGCCGGCCCGAGCTGCCCATCGTGCGCCCCGCGCCCCGGCTGATGCCCAACTCCACCCGGCTGGCCATTGCCGGCCTGGTGGGCGCGGCCATGCTCGCGCTGTGCCTGGTGCATTACGGCTGGACCGGGGCGGCCGCGCGCGCCGCGCAGGAGCGGGTGGCGGAACTGCAGGAGCCGGCCGAGGAACTGCGCAAGGCGCAAAGCGAGGCCGATACGCTGGACAAACAACTGGCCTCGCTCACCGCGCAAACCGACCGGATGCAGACGAGTGTCGACGCCTGCCTGCGGGCGATGGAGTGGAACCGGCAGCGGATGGCCGGGCTGATGGCCGCACTGGCCGAAGGCGACTCGAACGCCTTTGTCGTCCAGGCCATCCGGCAGGAGCGCGACGGCATTCGCATCCGAGGCATCAGTCGGGGCCCGCAGCAGCCGAACCGGCTCGCCGCGCGCATGGCGGCGAAGCTGCGCCCCCTGGGGCTGCAAGTCCACCCGCCCAGCAGGGAGGCCGGGTTTCTCCGGCCCGACGGAACCCCGTATTTGTTCGAACTGCTCATTCAAGACGTCCATCACACCGGCCAGCCCATCGACATCGAGGAGGCCGGCGAGGCAGGAGGCCCGGAACCGAGCGGCGGAGCCGCGCAACCGCGAAAGCCGACCGAGCCATGAACCTGACCGAACGCGAAAAACTCCTGCTGCCCATCTTCCCCGCCGTCCTGATCTTCACCATTTACACGTGGATATTCGGCGCGGGCGCGCAGAACCGCATGACGGAGGCCCAGAACGAGTTGGCCTCGCTGGAACAGGAGGCGGCGGGCGCGGCCACGACGCAGCAAATATGGATGCAACGGTCGCGGCTGAAGGAGCTTCAGCAGCGTATCGACACCGCCCAAGCCCGCAACACGGAACTACGCCGTCAAGCCGATGAATTGACCGGTGTGCTGACCGCGCGCCGTCGCGACATCGACACGATCGGCGCCCTGACGGCCCTGCTCCGCCGGCACCGGCTTATGTTGGAGGAAGAGGTGCCCGCCCGCAGGACCGAGACGGCCGGCATGGCCGCGTCGCTGGAGCACGCCACGCGAACGCTGCAAGAGGCGACGGCCGCACCGCGTACGGCCGCCCGTACGCGGGCGAGCCGGTCGCGTTCGCGGACGACCGCTGCGTCTGGGCCTGCCGTGCGGCGAGGGGGGCACCAGGACATGCGGTTCCGGCGGCTGCGCTTTTACGGCCGGTTTTCCGACGTCCTGGCCGCGCTGGAAGAGTTGGCCCGAACCGACGACGGCGCCGTGGCCGTCGGCCTGGAAATGGAAGAGATCGGCCCCGACGGGTTGTTCTCGCCGGTGCGCCGTTGGACGCTGTGGATACGAGTATGAGTGCAGTAGAACAACACTGTTGGAGTTCGCGCTTCAGCGTGCGGGCTGCACGAACGGCTTCGCGAGCACGCGGAAGCGTGAACTCCAACCAGGCACGCGGAAGCGTGAACTCCAACCAGGCACGCTAAAGCGTGAACTCCAACATATGAAACCGACTAGTACACCACCGCCCTCCGCCGTCCGGCTTCTGGAGCATCTGCTGGCCGATTGCGTTGCGCTCGACGCTTCCGACCTGCACTTCGCGCCCGACCTGCCGGTGTACATGCGCGTGCATGGCGTGTTGGAGCCGCAGGCCGACCATCCGCGCATCGCGGCGGAACAGGTCAAGGCCATTGCCGACCACCTTGCGGCGCTCTCGGACCGGCCGCCGCTGAGCACCCCCGGCTCGCTCGACGGCGCCATTAGCGCCGGCGGGGCGCGGTTCCGCTACAACATCTTCCGCCGGCAAGGGAAGCTGGCCGTCGCCCTGCGTCGCCTGGAGGACCGCTTCCGCGAACTCGGCGAACTGGGCCTGCCCGAAAGCCTGTATAAACTGTGTCAGCTAAGCGATGGGCTGGTGCTGGTGGCCGGACCGACCGGCTCCGGCAAGAGCACGACGCTGGCCACGCTGCTCAGCCGCATCAACCACACCCGCCGCTGCCACATGGTTACCATCGAAGACCCCGTCGAGTACCTGCACGAGAGCGTGAAGGCCCTGGTGAATCAGCGGCAGGTGGGCAGCGACACGGAGCACTTCCACGAGGCCGTGGTGGCCGCCATGCGGCAGGACCCCGACGTGATCCTCGTAGGCGAAATTCGCGACTTGGCCACCATCCGGGCCGCCATCACCGCCGCCGAGACGGGCCACCTGGTGTTCACCACGGTCCATGCGGGCGATTGCGTCGGGGCCATCGAACGCGTCGTGGCCGTCTTTCCCGCGGAAGAACAAGCGGGCATCCGGCGCCAGCTTTCCATGGTGCTGCGCGCCATCATTGCGCAGCACCTGCTCGTGGCCGACGGGCCGGGTGCCGCGGGCGGACGGGCCCGGCGCCCCGGCGGCGACGGCGCCCCGCCCGCACCGCGCCGCAGCCGCGTGGTGACCAGCGAAATCCTGCTGGCCAACCCGGCCGTGGCCAATCTGATCGCCACTGAGAAGACCGGACAAATCTACTCGGCCATGGAGGCGGGAACGGCCTTGGGAATGCAGACCCTCGAACACGACCTGGCGCGGCTGATGATGGCCGGCGATATTTCCGAGACCACGGCCACCGCCATGGCACGCAGCCCGAACATCCTCCGCGACCGCGTGCGGCGGTTGCAGGCGGGCGCCGTGGGGGCCGGGAGAAACGGAGGGCGAATATGATGGCTGCACAATCGCCGCCCGAAATGCTCGACCTCGACCAGGTGCGCATCGACCCGACCTGCGCGCTGAAGATCCCCGCGCCCTTGGCCGTGCGGCGGCAGGTGTTGCCGTTCGCCGTAGTCGACGGGCACGTGTACGTGGCCTGCCTGAACCCGGAGGACCGCAGCGCGCTTCAGGCGGTGGAGCGTGCGGTGCAATTGCCCGTCCGGCCGCAGCGGGCCGAGCCGGAATCGTTGCGCCGGGCGCTGGAGCGGCTGTTCGGCGACGGTTCCGCGCCGGCCTCTCCGGCCGCCCCGGCCGCCGCGCCCCGCCCTCCGCGGCCGGCCGACCGGCGACGTGCTCCGGAGGCCGAATCGGAAGACGCCGTTGCCCTGTGCGACGACCTGCTGCGCTCCGCCGCCGTGCGCCAGGCCTCCGACATCCACATCGACCCGTCGAAGGATGGAGTGCGCGTCCGATTCCGCGTCGATGGGGCGCTGGAAGACTATCGCCGCCTGCCCCTGGCGGCCCAAAGCGGCATGGTCAGCCGGTTGAAGGTGCTCGCCGGTATGGACATCGCCGAGAAGCGGGCGCCGCAGGACGGGCGGTTCACCTGGTCGGCCGGCTCGGGCAGCTACGCCGTCGATATCCGCGCCGCAACCCTGCCCACCAAGTACGGCGAGCGGATGACCCTGCGCCTGCTGGCCCTGCAGACCGAGTCGCTCACACTCGAACGGCTGGGTATGGCTCCGAAAGACCTGGCCGGCTTCACCGAGGCCATTCAGAAGCCGCATGGGCTCATCCTGCTTTCCGGCCCGACCGGCAGCGGGAAAAGCACCACCCTGTACGCGGCCATCCGGCGGCTGATCGGCCGGCGGGAACTGAACGTGGTGACCATCGAAGACCCGATCGAGTACGACATTGCCGGCGTCGCGCAGGTGGAGGTCGATTCGGCCGACAAGGTGAGCTTCAACAAGGCGTTGCGGAGCGTGGTGCGGCATGACCCCGACGTGGTGATGATTGGCGAGATACGCGACGGCGAGACGGCCGACATTGCGATCAAGTCGGCCCTGACCGGTCATCTGGTGTTCAGCACGCTGCACACCAACTCGGCGGCCAGTTCCGTAACCCGGCTGATCGACATGGGCGTCGCCCGATACCTGGTGGCTGCCACGATTCGGCTGGTGGTGGCGCAGCGGCTGGTGCGCCGGGCGTGCTCGCACTGCCGCGAGCCGCGTACGCTCAGCGAGGAGGAGGCCACCCTGTTGGGCAACCGGGAACTGGCCGAACGGACCGTATTTGAACCCCGCGGTTGCATGTATTGCGCGAACAAGGGTTTCGTGGGCCGGCTGGGGCTGTTCGAGATGATGCCGGTCGACGCCTCGCTTTCGCGCCACATCGCCGAAGGCGCCGAGGAGGGCGAGATCATCGAAGAGATGCGGCGCCGCGGGATCGCCCGGCTGGTCGACGACGCCATGGAAAAACTCGCCACCGGCGACACCACCGTTGGCGACGTCCTGCGCGCGGTGACGGTCTGGTGAGGAGAAAGGGGGAAATTACTTGGCAGGCCGGGGGAGAGGAAAAAGGGGAAAGGGGAAGCATGGAAAAAATGGGGAATGCTGGAGTTTTCCCTTTTCCCCCTTTCCCATTTTCCCTCTCCCCCGCAAAGCAAATCCACGAATACGGCCGAGGTAACGTAGGCAAACTTTTCCTGTTACACAAACTTTAACGCCAGATTGCCCTCCCAGCCGCCGATAACTGAAGCCGAGTGACCGTACATTGACAATGGCCGCATTCCAGTACCACTAGCAACTAGCAACTAGCAACTAGCAACCACCCATGCCTACTTTCGCCTATGCAGCCCGCGACCGAACGGGACGAGTTCAACGCGGCTCGCTCGATGCGCCGACTCCGGCGGCGGTGGCGGCCGATCTGCGCGGACGCGGTTGGGTGGTGGTGCAGGTGCGGCCGGAGACGGGCCGGCCGGCGGCCGAATCGCGCGCCGGCGCGGGCTGGCTGCCCGTTCGCTCCAGTGACGTCGAGGTGAGCTTGCGGCAGATTGCCGTCATGCTCCGCAGCGGGCTGACCCTGCTCAACGCGTTGCAGACGGTGGCCGAGCAGTCGCCCCGGAAGGGGATCGGCCGGATCTGGGACGACGTTTCCCGCCGTATCCAGGAAGGGGCCGGACTGGCCGAGGCCATGGCCGTGCACCCCCAGTTCTCGCCCCTGGTGGTCCAACTGGTGCGCGTGGGCGAGCAGACCGGCTACCTCGAAGCGGTGCTCAACCGCGCGGCCGGCGGCCTCGAAGAACGAAGGCGGCTACGCGGACAACTCATCAGCGCGCTGACCTACCCGGCCATCGTGTTCGTCGCCGCCATCGGCGTGACCATCTTCATGATGGTCAGTGTGATTCCGCGGCTTCAGACGTTCCTCGGCGCGTTGGGCCGCCGGCTGCCGCCGCTTACCCAGCTTCTGGTCGACCTCAGCGACTTCGTACACGCCTATTGGATCCACGGCGCCGTGGCCTTGATCTTTCCGATCGGCACGGTCGTGGCGCTGCGCCATTGGCCGCCAGGCCGCTTCTGGATGGACCGCCAACTGGTGCGCGTGCCGGTCATTGGAAAGCTGAACCGGCTGGCCGGCACGGTGCTGCTGGCCCGCGGGCTGTGTACGCTCCTGCGCAGCGGTGTGACCTTACTGGAAAGCCTGCGCACCGTCGAGCGGCTCATTGGCAACCGGTACTTGGCCAGCCGCGTGGCCGGCGCCCGCGACGCGGTCATCCAAGGCGGCTCGCTGGCCGCGCCGCTGGCGGCCGAACGCGCCTTCATGCCCATGCTTTCCGGCATGGTGGCCGTGGGCGAGTCGGCCGGGACGCTCGACGAGGGGCTCGAAGAGGTCGCCCGGTTTTACGAAGAGGAACTCCAGCGCGCCATCCGGCGGCTGGCCGCGCTGGTCGAACCGGCCATCATCCTCGTGGTGGGCGGGATTGTGGGGTTTGTCTACATCGCGTTTTTCATGGCCCTGTTCGCCGCGGCGGGGTGAGGGGTCGGAGGCCGGAGGTCGGAGTTGGGAGATCGCAGATGGGAATTGGGAGATCGCAGATGGGGGTTGGGAGATCGCAGATGGGGGTTGGAGTTCACGCTTTAGCGTGCCTTCGGGGCAAACGGAGTCGAATTGCCATGAGACAAACATTATCCACTACGACCATGCTCATTGCCGTTTCCGTTTTCGGCCTGCCCACGGTGCAGGGCAACGACTCGCAGCGCGGCACGGAGCTGACGCTGGTGGGCGATGCGGAGGAGATGCGGAACGTACAACGTGCCCGGCACGCCGATGAAGCGCCTGCGGAACCGGCGCCCAACGCCGACCCGGAATTGCCCGCGACCCGGACGCCGCTGCGCGATCCGACGGAGCCGGGCGAGGAACTGCGCGACCTGGTCACGCCGTTTCGCCTGGGTCAGCCGGGCGCTCCGGCGGGCTTGGCCGTTCCGCGTGTTACGTTGAAGGGGCGCATCATCGGCCCCTCGGCGCCGCCGGCCGCCGTGGTCGACCTGCAAGGTGCGCTGTACATTGTGCATGAGGAAAGCGAGTTGACCGTCGACGCCCCGGAGGCGGCCGCCGGAGGGCTCACGTTCCGCGTCGACCGCATTACCGCCTCGGAAGTTCGAATCGAAGTCCTGCCGCTCGGCAAGGTGATTGTCCTAAGGTAAGAGAGTTACCCTCGTCAAACGGAGACCGAAGTCCATGGACGGACGCCGGATACTGTTTTGCGTACTCTTGCTCTTTCTCGGTCTCGCGGGGGCCCGGGCGGGGGCCGGGCCGCCGGACGCGGCACTCGCGCTGGCCGAACTTGCGCCCGAGGCGGGGACGGCCGTACCGGCACCTTCGGAGGCTGCGCCGCGACCGGCGGAGGAGCCTCCGGCGGAACACGAGCCGATGCTCCCCTGGCCCGGGGCCGAACCCATTCCCCCAGGCCGTCCGGAGCAGCTCCCCAGCCGCCCTGACCCGGTGCCGCACCGCGCTGACGAGCCGGTGTTCGAAGTGTTCGAGTTCCGCGACCTTCCACTGGTCGAGGCGCTGCGGTTGTTTTCGGAGCAGACGGGCATGAACGTCGTGGCTTCGCGCCAGGCGGCCGAACAGTCGGTTTCGCTGTACCTGCGCAACGTGACCGCCAGCGCGGCGCTGCACGCCTTGGCGAAGTCGAACAATTTCTGGACCCGTGTCGATCCCGAAACCGACGTGGTCCACGTTTCGACGGTCGAGGAGTACGACCGCGACCTGGCCACGTTTCGCGAAGAGCAAACCGAGGTGTTCACGCTCTTGTACCCGAACCCGGTCGACGTGGCGCGCACCATTCAGAGCATCTACGGCGACCGAGTGTACCTGACGCTCGACGATGCCCGGCGCGACGACCAATTCGAGGACTTGCAGCAGCGGTTCGAGCGGTTCGACGTGGTCGACGAGCGGAGCGAGGGGCTGGGCCTGTTCGGCACGGAAACGCGCGGGGCGGCCGCGCGGACCGGCACGGGGCGAACGGGCTTGGGCATGGGGCGCGGCCGGGGGCAGGACTTCGCCCGCGACGCGCGCGCCGTGCGCGAACGGCGCGAGCTACTCGAGCTGCCCCGGCTCGAACGATTCGAGGAACTCTCACCCGCTGAAATCGCCGCCATCGAAGATTACTTCGCCGGCCGCGAGGCGGAACTGGACCAGGCCCGCCTGGAAGAACTCCTGCGGCGCCGGCGGGCGGTCATTTACGTGGCGGTCATCCAACGCAACAACCAGATTATCGTCCGCACCAGCGACGAGCGGACCATGGAGCAGATTACCGACCTGATCCGCCGCCTCGACGTGCCCACCCCCCTGGTGCTGCTGGAGGGGAAAATCATGTCGGTGGCCCTGGGCGACGGGTTCAACTCGGTGTTCGACTACCAGTTTTCCGACGGCGTGACCGTGGCCGGCGGGTTCACCTCGGGCAACATCCTGCCACCCATTTCGGATAATGTCGAACGCATTGTCGATCCCCGGCGCCGCCGCGACTCGCCCATCAGCCCGGAAACCTCCAGCGCCTTCGGAACGGCCAGCAATGAGGACCTGACGTTTCAGTTCGTCAACGATCACTTCCGGTTCCGCATGCAGTTGCTCGAGAGCAAGAACCGGGTGACCACGCTGGCCACTCCATTGTTGCTGACGGCCAACAATGAGGTCAGCCGCATCTTCATCGGTGAGACTGAGCCGTTCACCATCGGGTTCGAGTCGCCGCAGATCGTGGCCACCGGCGTGACGCAAACCACCGTTTCCGGCACGCCCATCACCGAACTGCGCGACGTGGGACAGTCGCTCTTGATCACGCCCAGCATCAACGCCGACCGGACCGTCACGCTGCGCATCGCCCAGCAGCAATCACGCAAGAACCCGGCCGGGGCCACCATCCCGGTCCTCGACTCCCAAGGCAACATCCAGCAAGTCAATGTCGACACGGTCGGCCGCCAGACAGCCAGCGGGACCATCGTGGCCAAAGACGGGCTCACGGTAGTGCTGGGCGGGTTGATCGAGGAGCAGGTGAGCGACATCCGCGCCGAGGTGCCCATCATCGGGAAGCTGCCGGTGGTCGGGTTCTTCTTCCGGCGGCAGTCGACGGTGCGCGACCGTAGTGAGACGCTCATCATGATCCGCCCCTACGTATTCAACACGCCGCCGGAATCGGCCGCCATGAGCGAGGCGCTGGTGCGCGAGTTGAGCGTCCACCCCACCGCCTACGACGGCCGGCCCACGCTGGGCTCGCACGCCCCCTGGGAAGTCGTCCGGCCCGAGCCGCCGTGCAACCAGCTTGAAAACACCTTCCGCTTCCACAGCGTGCGTCCCCGGAGATATTGACCATGAAACGCCACGTAGGGTGGGTGGTTCTGGACGCGGTAGCGACCAGGTCCACCCACGCGGTTAAGCAGTTACTCGGCACAAAAACGCGACCAGGGCGCGTGGGTGAACCCGGCTGCTTAGACAGCCGGAACCACCCACCCTACGTTCTGGCGGCCGCGCTGGCTTGTTTCCTCTTGGCGCAGGCCGGCTGCACGTTGCTACCGCAGGATGGCCTGTCGCTGGACCGGGCGCAGCCGGAGCCGGCCACCGGGGTGGGCGTCGATAGCGACGGTTCCGTCCTGGGCCGGACGGACGGCGCAGCCCTCTCGCCCGAGCAACTGCTGGCCGAGGTGGCCGACCTTCGGGCCGAGAAAAAGGCCGCCTCTGCCCGGCGCCTCGTACAGCGGTATCCGGACGTGGCCTGGGAACTGCTGCGCGGCGCGCCGCCGGCCGGGGCCGATGCCGACGCGTTGCGGGCAGTGGCCGCGGCGCACGACGCGCAGTGCCTGCCGGGAGCCGCCGAGGGCTGGGAATCGCTTCTGGCCGACCGCGCCCGGCGCCCGGAGCCGTACCGCCGGTACGCCGAGCGCCGAGCGGAGTTCCTGGCGGCGGTCCGGCGGGGTGCGCCGGGACAGGCCCTGGCCGCCGAGCTGGTGCCGCCGGCAAACAGCCCCCTCCCCCATCTGCTGCGCCTCGACGCCATGCAACTCACCGCCGAGGCCCTGCTGGCCGACAACGGCCCGGCCGAAGCCGCAAAGACGTACCACCGCGCCGTCGAGGCCGCTGCCGGCAAGTATCCCTATTACGAAGCCCACCTGCGCCTTCAGCTTAGCGACCCCCTGCGCCGGGCCGGCCGCCTCGACGACGCCGACGCCGCCTGGCTGGCGGCGGTCGGCGGCGCGGGCGAGGGCCTGCGGGCCGAGGTGGGCGTGTTCGATCCCGGCTTCTGGCAACGCGCCGCCTACCACCGGCCAGTCGATCAGCCCTGGCCGGCCGAGCTGACCGCCCTGCTGGCCGAGCTTTGCCGTCGCTACGGCCTGCTGTACGACGATGCCTCCCCGACCCCCGCCCCCGGCGCCCGGCAGCCGGCCGAAGAGCGAGTGGTTTGGGCGTGCGTCGGGCACTGGCGTCTGGAGCGCGGCGAGCCGGAGGCCGCTCTGGTGGCTCTGAAGCGGGCCCATACGCTGGCCCCCTCGCCGCGCGACCGCCGGCAACTCGAATTGGCCCAGGCCGGCGCGCTGATGGCCATGGAGCAGTCGAACGCGGCCGCGGCCATTCTGATCGGCCTGTCCGACGGCGCCGACGAACCGGTCGCCCGCCAGGCCATGACCATGCTGGGCACCCTGCGGCTGGAGGGCGGCAACACCCAGCAGGGCTTCACCTTCCTGCGCCGCGCGCTGGAGGAAGGCGACCCGATCGACTGGCCCGGCCGCGCCGGGGCCGAGGCCGACCTGGGACTGGCCTACCTGCTGATGGGTGACGAGGCGTCGGGCTTGAAGTGGCTCCGCCGCGCGCAGGCCCGATTCGAAGCCGACGGCGACGACGACCTCCTCCTGCGAAGCCTCGAAAACGAGCGGTCCTACATGGAGCAGACCCGGAACCGGAGCGAGGCCCGGGCCGTTCGGAAGCGCATCGAACGATTGGAGGCCGACGGCCAACCGGTGCGAACGGCCGGCTGGTTCGGCGGCCTGCCCTCGATCGGACGCGCCGACCACAAGGCCGACACCGAGTAGGATAGTAGGATAGACATTCTTGTCCGCCGCGCAACCGTTCACGGGGGACTGTCCCGATTTTCGCGGTGGATAGGGTATTGGCTGTGGAGAACCGCCTTTCGCCGCGAAAATGGGACTGCCCCCTTCAGGCCGGTCGGTAACTGGCCCGGTTGGAATTCACGCTTCAGCGTGTTGGCTATCGCACATACTTGGCCGGCACGCTGAAGCGTGAACTCCAACGCCCCGCCTCACACCTCTTCGGCGTTCAGGTCGAGCAGTTCGGTGTCGTACTGCGCTTCGAGCTGGTGCACCTTCTCGGCGAGTTCTTCGTCCTGCTCGACCACGCTGGAAACTTCCAACTCCCATTGCGTGCTGGCCGTCCGCAGCGAGGCCAGGTCGAGGGGGAGCTGAAGGATCTTGGCCAGCCGCCGGGTGACGGCCTCGATGCTCATCGGGTTGGTGCCCTGGAGGTAGCCGGGAATCTCAGCCACCAGCGACGCCATTTCGAGCTGCGCGGAGCCGGCCTGGGTCATCAGGTAGTTGGTGAACGAACTGGGTCCTTCGTACGCGCTGCGGCGCAGGCCGTAACGCTCCATCTCGGCCCGCAACGCCTTGTGGGTGCAGGTGCAGAAGAGGCGCGGTTCCCGGGTGTGGGGCACGGTGCCGCCAAAGGAGCCGACGAAGAGGATGCGGTGCAAGCCCACGGCGTGGGCGAGGTGGATGATGCACTTGCCGAAGGTGCGCCACCGGAGGTTCGGCTCCTTGCCCACGAAAAGCACCAGCTTGGCCGGGGGGTGCGCGTAGAAGGTGTTCTGCGGCATTTCGACGCGCCCGACGAGCCCGTCCTCGATCTTCGTGTAGGGCCGGAAAAGAGCGGTGATTTCCATGGAGCCGGGAAAGTTGTAAATGTAGAACGGCTCCGGATCGATTTCGGCGAACGACTCGGCTTCGAGCAGATGGACGAGCCGCTGCACGGTGCCGGTCGATACGTCGCCACCGTCCATCCAGCCGGTGAAGGCCAGCACGAGGGTGCCGCCCTCCAGGTGAGGGCATCGGTCCATTTGCAATGACGCAGGCTGATTCGGCATGATACTGCCATTGTACCACCGGAGGTCAATGGGGCGAGGGAGGGTGGCCGCCGCCGCATCCGCCTGCGACGCCCCCTTCTCCCGGCCTGCCGGGCGGGGTAAATTGAGCAGTGGAGGCAGCGATGCGATACGTTGTAGGAATCGACGAGGCCGGCTATGGCCCGAACCTGGGACCCTTGGTGGTGAGCGCCACCGTGTGGGAAACGCCCGATGGCGTCGAGGAAGACGGCCTGTACGCCCTGCTCGACGGCGCCGTCGTTCCCACCGCCGCGCAGGCCGCCGGGTGTAATGGCCGCCGGGTGGCCGTGGCCGATTCGAAGCGTTTGTACCAGCCGGGCGGCGGGCTGCGGAACCTGGAGCGCGGGGTGCTGGCCGCGCTGCGCACGCTTGGCGCCGAAGTCGACGTGTGGTCGGAGGTGTGGGACGCCCTGGTGCCCGACTCGCTGGCTACGCTGGCTCGCATCCCGTGGTACGCCCATTACGACGAGCCGGTGCCCATCGACGCCGCGGCCGGCGCCCTCGTTTCGCTCAGTGCGGCCCTTTCCGACGCGTTTGCGGCCGGCGGCGCCCGCCTGCGCGCCATGATCAGCGAGGCCGTGTTTCCCGCCCGTTTCAACGAACTGGTATTCCTGCATGATACGAAGGGCGCCGCGCTGTCGCACCTGTCGCTGCAGTTGGCCGGCCGGGCGATGGCCGAGTTGCCCGGCGGCCCCATCGCCGTGGTGTGCGACAAGCACGGCGGGCGGAACCGCTACCGCCGGCTCGTCGAGGAGCACTTTCCCGGCGAACTGGTGGAAATCCACGGCGAGAGCCGCCAGCGCAGCGTGTACCGGCTCGGGCCGCCCGGCCGCCGAGTGTGCGTGAGCTTCCGCGCCCGGGCGGAAACCTGTCTGCCCGTGGCCCTGGCGTCGATGACCTCGAAGTACCTGCGCGAGTTGGCCATGCGGGCGTTGAACGGGTTCTGGCACCGCCGCGTCCCGGGGTTGAAACCGACGGCCGGCTACCCGGCCGACGCGGCGCGCTTCCGCCGCGACATCGCAGAGTCCCAAGCGGCGCTGGGCGTTCCAGACCACGTCCTTTGGAGAAACCGCTAGCCGGCTCCCGGAGAATTCCATGGCCGACGTGTATGTCATCCGTCATGCGTGGGCGGAGAATCGCGAACTGTTGCGCTGGCCGACCGATCATCAGCGCCCGCTGACCGGCGACGGCCGCCGCCGGTTCGCCGCCGTGGTGAAGCGGCTGGCCGAACGGGGATTCGCACCCGAGCTGATTGCCACCAGCCCGCTGGTCCGGTGCTGGCAGACGGCCGAGATCGTGGCCGAAACGGTCGGCAACGGCGCGCCGATTGTGGCACTCGAGGCCTTGGCGCCGGGCAGCGACCTTCAAGCCCTGCTGGCCTGGACGGCCCGCGAGGCCGGCGAGTACGACCAAGTGGCGTGGGTGGGCCATGCGCCCGACGTCGGCTGGCTGGCCAGCCGGCTCATCGGCGCGGCGGGAGGCGGGTTGCGGTTCGCCAAGGGCGCCGTCGCCGCCGTCCGGTTTGCCGACCGCCCGGCCGCCGGCCAGGGCCAACTCCGCTGGCTGGTCACCGCCCAGATGGCGGGTTGCTAGGCGCGGATTACTCATGTAGGGTGGGACGAGGGCGCGTAAGTCGTCGGTGGGACGGCGCAAGCCACGCCTGCCTGGTTTGCACGTCGTGCGCTGGAAGCAGGCCCGGGCGAGCGACCGAAGTCCCACCAAGAACATGGCTTGCTTGTCACCACCCTACATCGTCACGGATAATCCGGGCGAGGCGCGGACTCTGGCGATTCCCGCAGCCGCTGCCGATAATGCCGGTAGGGGAGCGGCGGAAACCGATTCGCCACGAGGCAGGATGGACATTCCTGTCCGTCTTCGATTCGACGGACAGGAATGTCCATCCTACCGGAAATCGGCGGTCCGCCGCTCGCCGTAAGTGCCCCGAATGCGCAACCGGTTCAGGAAGGAGCCAATCGATGACCGCCCACCCCGACCCCGCCAACGTGCCCAGCGAAGGTGCCTCCAGCGCCGCCGGCAGCGCGGCGACGGGCCTGCCGCTCGGACCCGTAGGCAGCTTTCTGCGCCATCATTTTCGGCACTTCAACGCGGCCGCCCTGATCGACGCGGCGCAGGGCTACCACGACTTTCTCCAGCGCGGCGGCCGGATGATGGTCACCCTGGCCGGGGCCATGAGCACGGCGGAACTGGGCCTCTCGCTGGCCGAGATGATCCGCCGCGGCAAGGTCCACCTGATCACCTGCACCGGCGCGAACCTTGAAGAGGACGTGTTCAACCTGGTGGCCCACGACTTCTACGAGCGCGTGCCCCATTACCGCGACCTCACCCCTCAGGACGAGGCGGCCTTGCTGGCCCGGCACATGAACCGCGTTACCGATACCTGCATCCCGGAAATGGAGGCCATGCGCCGCATCGAGAAGGCCATGCTCGAGGTATGGACCGCGGCCGACCGGAAGGGGGAACGCTGTTTCCCCCACGAGTTTTTCCAGCAAATCCTCGCCGGCGGCGCCTTGGAATCGTCCTACCAGATCGACCCCCGGCATTCGTGGGTGCTTGCCGCGCTGGAGCGGCGCGTGCCCATCGTCGTGCCCGGCTGGGAAGATTCGACCTTGGGCAACATGTACGCCGCGGCCGTTTTTCGCGGCGACGTGAAAAACGTGCACACGGTGCGGACCGGCATCGAATACATGACGTGGCTCGCCCGGCATTACCTGGATGCGACCCGGGTGAACCCGCTGGGCATGTTCCAGATCGGCGGCGGCATTGCCGGCGACTTTCCCATTTGCGTGGTGCCCATGCTACAGCAGGACCTCGGGGTGGAAGCGCCGCTTTGGGGCTACTTCTGCCAGATCAGCGACAGCACTACCAGCTTCGGCTCCTATTCCGGGGCGGTGCCGAACGAGAAGATCACCTGGGGCAAGTTGGGCGTCGACACGCCGAAGTACATCATCGAGTCGGACGCCGCCATCGTCGCCCCCTTGGTGTTCGCGTACCTGCTCGGATGGTGAGCCGGGGGAACCGTTCGCGTAACTACCGCAGCTCCGCCCCGTGGCGCTCGCGGCAGGCGGAAACGATCCGCTCGCGCAGCTCGTCGGCCTGCTGATTGGTGAGGGTGCCTTCCTGCGAGCGGAGCACGAGGCGCATCAGCAGGCTCTTCTTGCCCGGGCCAAGGCGCTCGGGGTCGCGGTACGTGTCGGCGTATTCAAGATGCTCGAACAGCGGGCCGCAGCCCTCGCGCACGGTGGCGGCCAGGTCGGCCCAGCGGACCGATTCGTCCACCACGAAGTTCAAATCGCGGCCGACCGGAGGGTAGGGCGATTGCGGCCGGCTGGTGGGAATGAGCGAGGCGCGCGCCACCAGCGGCGCCAGGCGCAATTCGGCCACAAGCGCCGGGCCGCGCAGCTCGAACCGCTCCCGCCCCTCCTCCGTAAGCCGCCCGATGAACGCCAGCGGCTTGCCGCCCAACTCGAGCCGGCAGGCGGCCCCGGCGTCGAGCAGCGGGGCGTCGGCCGCAACCGCCTCGACAGTCAGGTCGGGCGCGATGCGCTCCAATACGGCCTCGATCACCCCTTTCACCTCGCGGAAACCGCGCCCGCTGGTCAGCCCGAGCATGACGGCCTCCTCGGGCAGGCCGCGCCGGCGGGGCAGGTAGGCGCGGGCGATTTCGAACAGCTCGATGTCGTTGTTAAACAGCGTTTCGTTCGTCCGCCGCGCGGCCAGCAGGCTGGGGATGAGCGAGCGCCGCAGCCGGTCGGCCCCGCGCAGCACGGGCGCCAGGGCCCGCAGCGGCTCGGCCCCGGTCCACGGGCTCCAGGCCTCGGATGCGTGCTGATCGATCACGCTGAGGGTCACGGCCTCGTCGAACCCGCACCCGGTGAGCACCTCGCGCACGCGGGTGACGACGCGGTCGTCGAGCGTGCGGGCCGAGGCGACCATGGGCACGCCCACGTCTTCCGGAATGGCGTCGTACCCGTCGATGCGCCCGACCTCCTCGACCAGGTCGATTTCGCGGGTAAGGTCGCGGCGCCAGCTTGGGGGCACGACTTCGACCGACGCGGCGTCGGCCCGGGCTTCGGCCAGGCCCAGCGCGGCGAGGATCCGCCGCACCCGCTCGGGCGGAACCTCGATGCCCAGCACCCGCTTCAGTTGCGAGAACCGCAGCACGATCGGCTCGCGGGGTGGCGGCCGGCGGCCGACGTCGACCGACCCACCGGCAAGCTCGCCGCCGCACAAGTCGAGGAGCAACTGGCAGCAGCGGCGGCTGGCCCAATCGACGCCTTCCGGATCGATCTTTCGCTCGAACCGGTAGGAGGAGTCGCTGTGCAGGTTCAGCGCCCGGGCCGTGTTGCGGATCGACGTGGGGTCGAACTCGGCCGCCTCGATAAGCACGTCGGTCGTCGACTTGGAAATTTCGGTCTTCGCGCCGCCCATCACGCCGCCGATGGCGACGGGCACGCGGGCGTCGGCAATGACGCACATGTCCGGCTCGAGCCGGTACTCTTTGTGGTCGATCGCCTCGATCGTCTCGCCGCCCAGCGGCCGGCGCACGAGAATCTGCCGCCCGCCCAGCCTGCCGTAGTCGAACGTGTGCAGCGGTTGCCCGCACTCCATCAGCACGTAGTTGCTGATGTCGACCACGTTGTTCACAGGCGCCAGCCCGACGGTTTCCAGGCGGCGGGCCATCCAGCCGGGGCTGGGGCCGATCTTCACGCCGCGAATCACCCGCGCCGTGTAGCGGTAGCACAGGTCGGGGCAGTCGATGCGGACCCCGATGAGTGGTTCGACGGCGGTTTTGCCTTCGGGCGGCTCGGCGGGCGGGAGGGTGATTTCCCGGTCGAACAGGGCGCCCACCTCGCGCGCCACGCCCAGGTGGCCCAGGCAGTCGGGCCGGTTGCTGGTCACCTCCAGGTCGATGGCCAGGTCGCCGCCCACCTCGCGCGTCCCCTCGTGGTTGAGGCCCGACAGCATCAGCCGCCGCTCCAACTCCTCGTGCGGCATGTCGAGCGTTACGTACTGCTTCAGCCAGTTCCAGGATACGAGCATGGGATTGAACTTGGGCGGGTGGGGTCGGGGTTGTGTAAGACGGGCTTCAACACCGTGGGATAGGCTTCCAGCCTGTCTATCGGACTGACAGGCTGGAAGCCTATCCCACGTTGGGGCGACAGGCTGGAAGCCTATCCCACGCAAGGCTAAAACTGCCGCAAGAACCGCACGTCGTTGCGGAACAATTCGCGGATGTCGTGGATGGCGTGGCGGTTCATGCAAATGCGCTCCACGCCCAGGCCGAAGGCGAAGCCGGTCACCTCCTCGGGATCGTAGCCGACGGCTCGCAGCACGTTCGGGTCGACCATTCCGGCGCCGCCCATCTCCATCCATCCGCCCTGCCAGGTCATGTCGACCTCGACGCTCGGCTCGGTGAACGGGAAGAAGGAGGGCCGGAACCGGATGTGGACCTCGGCTTCCTTGAAGAACGCGCTGGCGAACAGCCGCAGCACGCTTTTCAGATCGGCCATGGTCACGTTCCGGTCGACCAGCAGCCCCTCGATCTGGTGGAACATCGGGTAATGGGTGTCGTCGGCCGTGTCGGGCCGGTACACGCGGCCGACGGAGATGATCCGCACCGGCGGCCGAGTGCGTTCCATCACGCGGATCTGCACCGTCGAGGTCTGGCTCCGCAACAGCAGGGCGGCCGGGGCGTTGGCGGGGGGTCCGACCGGCACGCATGTGGGGCAGTCCCCGGGCGGCGGCGCGGAGGGTAAATCGATCGGCGAAGGGCAGGGTTCCGCCGCCACCCCCTTGCCCGCCGCAGCCAGGTAGAAGTTGTCGAGCGGGTCGCGCGCCGGGTGGTCGGCCGGGATGTTCAACGCGTCGAAGTTGTGCCAGGGATCTTCCACCTCCGGCCCCTCGGCCACGGTGAACCCGAGCCGGCCCATGATGTCCTTCATCTCCTCGATCGTCTGCGTAATCGGGTGCAGATGCCCGAGGGGGGGATGGATGCCTGGCACGGTGGGGTCGAACCCCTCGGCCGCCGCGCCGGTGCCGGGGGCCCGTTTCAGCCGCTGTTGGGCCTGTTCGAACGCCGCTTCGATGTGCTGCTTGGCTTCGTTGAATCGTTTCCCGGCCGCCGGTTTGTCGGCCTTGTCGATGCGGCCGAGCCCCTTCTGCACGGCCTTCAGCCGGCCGCTCTTGGCCCCGAGGAACTCGATGCGCGCCGCCTCCAGCGCAGCCTCGTCGCCGACCGCCTCGAACCGCGCGTTCGCCCGGCGGACCAACTCGTCCAGTTCGGCAAGAAATTCAGCCAAGGCCATGGTGCAAGTATTCGGCAAACCCGGTTCAAATCGCGGATCGCCCTGTTGGAGTTCACGCTTTAGCGTGCAAACCGAGCATGTACTATATCCGGCACGCTAAAGCGTGAACTCCAACAGAGCCGACACCCGACGCTTACCCTTAGCCCGCGGCCGCCGCCGGTTCGCTCAGTCCCTGCCGGGCAAGATCGACCACTTGGGTGAAGGCATCGGGGTCCCGGACCGCCATGTCGGCCAGGATCTTCCGGTCCAGACCGATGTTCGCCTTCTGCAACCCATGGATGAACGCGTTGTACCGCAGGCCCCGCTCCCGCACCGCCGCGTTGATCCGAAGGATCCACAGCCGGCGGAGGGTCCGCCGGCGCGTCCGCCGGTCGCGGTAGGCGTACGCGTCGCTCCGCAGGAGCGTTTCCTTGACGGTGCGCAGCAGCTTGCCGCGCCCCCCGCGGTATCCCTTCGCCCGCTTGAACAGACGCTTCTTCGCCTGCCGCCGGGCGGCTCCTTTTCTGGTTCTCATCGCCGTTCCTCGTTAGTAGCTGTTGCCGCGCAGCGCACTGCGAATCCGGTCGGCATCGACGCCCTTCAGCACGCCGGTGCCGCGAAGATTGCGCTTTCGCTTCTGGCTCATACGGGTTGCAAGGTGACTGGTCCCGGCTTGGCGGTGCTTGACCTTGCCGGTGGCCGTCAATCGGAAGCGCTTTTTGGCGCCTTTGTGTGTTTTTTGCTTGGGCATGGCTGGTTTCTTTTCCCGGGGGTGCCAACCGGGTGGGTCAATAGGGGCCGGGCGAGTGGTGGTTTGGGGGATCCCAGCCCGGCATCGTGCGGACAACCGCGCGCCCCCTTTCCCACCATCGACCGGAGGATGGCATGGGGACAATCGCTTTTTCGCGGCTGAATGGACGGACGCACGGCCTTTTCGGGCGCAGTGCCGCGAAAATCGGGACAGTCCCCCACTCAAGGTTATCAATGGGGATTATACCCCGAAGTTGATGCAAGGGAAGGGGGGAGGTCGCGGAATAGCGGAGCGTTTCCCGGGCGAAAATTGTTCAGGCGAGGAGTGGAAAGCAGGTTGCCCCACCCCAGGGTGGGCAGCGCGACCGCGTTCGCGCTGCATACCACCCATCCTGCGGGCAGACTCCGAGCCGCTGCCCACCGATAAGCCCTTCGTGTGCGCGGGGGCTATTGGAGCTGGCCGCGGGCCGATTAGAATGGAAGGTGGTAGCCGTTCACAGGGGGACTGTCCCAATTTTCGCGGCACAAAGGGCGTTTTTTGCCCAATGATCCACCATTTCCGCCGCGAAAATGGGACTGTCCCCTTCGCATCGAGCGGAGAAAACAGCCCGCGCCGCCCCGTGAACGGTTACGGAAGGTGGATGAGCCGCCGGTCAATGGGGGCCCACGGAAAGGCGGGTGGATTCGCAAACGGCGAGTAACTTGACCCTGCGAAACGTCACGGTGGTTTTGCCATGAGCCATGTGAACGATGCGGTCCGTTCCGAGGCGGCGCTCGACGCGCCGCCGGTCACCCGCGCCCGATCCGACCCGGGGCTCAGCGCCCCCCCGCGAAAACCGCCAGCCAAGCCGCCCAAAGGCAAGAAGGCGTCGCCCGTGCTGCGCGACGAGGACCTCGAAGTGCTGCGGCACTTGGACGAGGAGGGTCCGTCCCGCTTCAATATCCGGTCGGTGGCGCGCCGCGTCGGGTCGTTCCTTGTCTCGGTGGTATTCCACCTCCTGCTAATGGTCGTTCTGGCCCTCTGGACGCTGCCGGAGGAAACCCGGTCGACGCTGGCCATGCTCGTGGCCGAAACCGACTACGAGCCCGACGAAATCCTGGACACCGTCGTACTCGACGAGTCGACGGAGGCGGCCACCGAACTCAACTTCTCCGCCTCAAGCAGCCAGGCGTTCGGCACCGAGGCTTCCATGGTCAGCGAGCCGGCGTTCGACGCCACGATCATGGAGACGACCGGCGAAGGGCCCACGGTGGAACTCGACAACACGCTGGGCAGGCTGCCCAGCGCCGCCACCCTCCTGGAGGGGATGCCGGAGGGCTACGTCGGCACGCGTCGGGCAGTGGTCGACGACACCGGGCAGGCGCTGGACCGCATCACGCGGGAAATTATGTGGATGCTCGATTCCTCGAAGGTCCTGCTGATTTGGCTGTTCGACGAATCGGAAAGCCTGACCTACTCCAAGCAGGAGATCCGCGAACGGATCGGCCGCGTGTACGCAGAACTGGGCCTCTCCGACCGTGCGGCCGGCGATGCCCTGCTCTCGTCGGTGGCCAGCTACGCCAGCGGCTTCCACCTGCACACCCCGCGGCCCACGAGCGACGTGGCCGAGTTGCGGGCGGCGATCGACCGCATTCCGATCGATCCGACCGGGCTGGAGAGGCAGCACCAGGCCATCATTCAGGCCATTGCCGCGCACCGCCGGTTCGCCACGGCCGGGCGGCGCCGATTGGCCTTGGTCCTGATCAGCGCCAAGAGCGGCGAACTCGAGGACAAACAGTACCTCGAGCGCGCCATCGACGAGGCCAAACGCAACCGGTGCACCATTTTCGTGCTCGGCCGCGAGGCCGTCTTCGGATACCCGTACGCCCTGATGAGCTGGAAGCACCCGCAGACGTTGCGGACGCACTGGATCCGCATCAACCGGGGGCCGGAATCGGCGTTCCCCCAACAACTGCAGACCAACGGCTTTTACCGCCGGAGGGACGCGTTCCCCGGCGGGTTCGGCCCGTACGAGCAGTCGCGGCTCGCCCACCAGACCGGCGGCATCTTCTTCATGCTGCCCAGCGTGGAAAGCAACATCGTGCGCGGTGAGGACCGCCGTTATGAACTCGAGGCGATGCGCGGCTATCACCCCGACCTCCGCTCCCGCGAGGCTATCTTCCGCGACCGCGACATGAGCGAACTTCGGAAGGTGCTCTACACGATCATCATGCGCGACCTGAATCCGTGGAACGAGCACGCGAAGGACAAGGTGGTGATGCGCCGTCACTTCTCCCCGAACTTCCAGGAGTTCAAACGGCAGGTGGCGGTCGAAACGGCCAAGGCCAGGGTGTACGGGGCGTACCTCGACGCCGCCGTGAAGGAACTCGACCGGATCCGGCGGCTCCGGAACGAGGATCCCGACAGGCGCTGGCGGGCGAACTACGACCTGACCTACGCCCAACTGCTGGCCTACCAGGTGCGGCTGGCCGAGTACATCGCCTTTTTCGAGGAGTTCTGCCGCAATCCCCGGGTGGTCCCCATGACGAAGCAGTCCGAGTGGCTCGGCAAGCGGCAGACAGTCACGTTGCGGCACTGGCGGCTGCGCACCCGGCGGACCACGCTCACCGACGAGTTGACCGAATCGACCCGGAAGCGGGCGGACGAACTGCTGGCCGAGGTGTCGAAGAACCACCCGGGAACCCCGTGGGACGCCCGCGCCCAGTGGGAACTCCGCCGCGGCTACGGGGTCAACGTGTCGCCCCGCTACCGCGGCCCGTACCGCAGTGTGCCCGAGGGCGAGAAACGCATCCCCGTCCCGAAGCTTTAGGCTTACTCGCCGACCACAGGCAAGGCGGCGCCGGTGAGTTGGATGTGCGGGGCGTTCAGCCGCACCTCATCGCGCGCGATCCCTTCCGGCTGCTGCAAGCCCGTCGAGGAGCGGTGCGGGATGGGGGCGCGGCCGGGCGGCGGGGGGGGCGCGGCGCGAGCTGGCCTCTGGGGAAGGGCTTGGCTGGGTACCGGACGCCGGGCCGGAACGCCGGCCGCCGGCGCGGAGGGCCGCGCTGCCGGCGACCGCGGCGGCCGGCTTGCCTCCAGGTGATGGGCGCTGCCGGATGCCCGCAGTTGGCTCATAAGCTGCCGCGCCGGGCCGAGGTTCGGATTTCTCCGCAGCGCGGCCGCAAGATGCTGGACCGCCGCGTCGCGCCGGCCCCGCTGGTGGAGCAAGTAGCCCAAATTGTAATACGCCACCGCCTCGCCGTGCACCGTGTGGAGGTGCTCGTAGGCCGCCGGCAGTTCGTCGAGCTGGACCAGCACGTGGGCAAGGTTGTTACGGTAGAGCGGTTCGTCGGGCCTCAGACGCACGGCCTTGGCGAACGTGGCCGCGGCCTCCTTCGGCATCCGCCGGCGGTCGTAGTGCAGGCCCAGATGGTTGTACACCGCGGGCTCCTCGGAATGGACCTGGACGGCGCGGCGATACAACTCGAAGGCCTCGCTCGATTTCCCACGGCGGTCGTGCAGTCGCGCGTACCCTAGCATGGCGCCCAGGTGGTGGCGGTCCATCGCCAAGGCGGCTTGGTAGTGGCGCTCGGCCTCGTCGAACCGGCCGGAATTCTCGTGCAGCCGAGCCACTTCGACGTGCAGCCTGGGGCTGGGCCGCGCCGGGTTGCTCAGCGAGGTGGGATCGGGCCCAGGCTTCGCCGCCGGTTTGGCCGAGAAGGGCTTCGTGAGCCCCGCCCACCCCCGACGCACGCCCGACGTGATCGACTCGGTCCACGACGGCTTGGCCGGCTGGACCGCGAACGGATTGGAGGCGGAAACCTGCGCTGGGGCCTCAGGCGGCGCGCCGAATATCACACCCGCTAACCCGAGAACCAACCACGCGGCAAGCCGGCGCCGCGCCAAACTGCAATGCACGTTCGAACCTCCCTGTTCGAGAACTACGGACGTTCTACTGATCGGTCCGCGTGGCAGTATTTCTGCACACGATTTGGGAAATCGGGCAAAGTTTACCGGCGTTTGTCGGCGGGGGCGGGCCGCGTCAGTACTCGCCGTCGCGGCGCGGGGCCGGAAGGGCCGGGGCCGGCGTGGCCTCGTGGAACCTCCGCCCCACCGCGTCGACCCATTCGCCCGACCAACCGCGAGGCCCCCGGTGCGTTTTCACCACCGGAGGCAACTGCCCACGCCCATCCAGTTTCGCGGCCAGTTGCCGGACCTCGCCCATCCGCGATGCGGTAACCTGGGGGTCGTCGGCCGTTTGCACGTAGATAATCCGATGCTGGGGGGCCACCTCGAACAGGATCCAACGCACCTTGTGACGCCCCGCTTCGGTGAGCCTCGAACTATCTTCCTGAAAATGGTGATCCGCAATGAGGTTCTGCTGCCGCCAGCCGTGTTCGATCATGGTGACGAAGGGAGCCCGGGCGGCCTGGCGGTCGGGATAAATGAACGGCTCGGGCCAGCAGTTGCGGCGCTTGGTATCTCGCGCGACGTCGCTGGCCACCTGCTTGGTGCCGGTCCAGAGCCGCGCGAGCGGGTTGGCACACGCCGGCACCGCCGATATGCCAACGAGCCAGCAAACGGTAGCGATGCGAATGAAGCGAGCAGCCATCCATACACCTCCTTTGTGGGGGCGAGCCCCTCTTGAAGGCCTGCCCCGTCCACGATTCCGTTCCTGCGCGCGAACACGCATTGTAGTACATCGGCATTTCGAGGCCGCCGCCTCCGGCCCCTTTCCGCCGGAGATGGCGTTTTGGCCCGAGCCCCGTTGGAGTTCACGCTTCAGCGTGTCTGTTGGAGTTCACGCTTCAGCGTGTCTGTTGGAGTTCACGCTTCAGCGTGTCTGTTGGAGTTCACGCTTCAGCGTGTC
>PWXP01000229.1 GCA_003561895.1 Planctomycetaceae bacterium
GAAGCGCTCGACGCCGCCTCCTCGCACGCCGCCGCCGTTGCCGCAAGCTGACCGGCCGCCCCAAATTCCCCCTTTCACGCAGCCACCCCGGCAAAGTTTTTCACGCTTGCCGGAAGGACACAATCCGGCACGTTTGCTAAAAATCCGGGTTAGCCGGTAGAATGCGAGCAGAAGGCGGTCTAAAGGCGGCACTCCAGCGGCGCGGATGAGCACTCAGCACGGCCGCACGAACACGCGGCTGCCGCGAACTTCGACTATCTCGATGGCCTCGCCTGCCTTGACGAACTCGCTGTCGGTGACGACGTTCAGGTACTGATCGCCGAAACGGCCCTTGCCCGCGGGGCGCAGGGCGGTGTGGGCGACGCCACGGTCGCCCGCGGCGGGCCCGGCCGGCAAGGTCGCCGCTTCCGTCGCTTGGCTGTCCGACGGTCCACCTTCATGGACCGGCTCGCCGGGCTGCGGTGGCTGCAGAAGCAATTGGTTCAGCAACGGCAGCGCGCCGAAGTACCGGCGCAGCAGGTACGCCGCCACCGCAAAGGCCACCCCCGAAAGGGCCAATACGCTCAGCGAATGGGCCAGGATGGCCATCTGCCGCCGGGTTTCGGGAATGGCGAACCCCTGCATGGCCATCAGCAGGCTGACGAACACCAGCAGGATGCCGGCGATCCCGAACACGCCGAAGCCGGGCAGGATGAACAACTCGACCAGCAGGAACGCCACCCCGGCGACGAACAAGACTAGTTCGAGCCACTCGGCCGTCCCGCCCAGAAAGCGGCTCCAGAAAAACAGCGCAAAACACAGCCCGGCCGTCAGGGCGCCGATGCCGATGCCCGGGCTGCTCAACTCGACATAGAGCGCCATCAGGCCGAGGACGAACAGCGCGCCGGTGACCACGGGCAGGTTGAGGATGTAGACGGCCGTGTCGACGCCGGTCGGCCGGAGCACGCGCAGTTCGTCCTCGATGCCGTACCGCTGCTTCACCTGCTCGCGGTCCTCAGCCAATTCCTGGGCCAGGCCCAACTCGACGGCCTCGCGGCCGTGCACTTCGAGGAAGAGCCCCTCGCGCGACGCGCGGACCATGGGTCCCCGCTCCCACTGGTCGGCGTCCTCCAGCGCTGCGACGTCGGGGGGCGACAGGTACGCCTGCCTGCCAGTCTCGGCGTGGGTCCACCGGTAGACGACCGTATCCATGTCGACCATGGCTTCGGCCAGTGCCGGGGAGCGGCCTTTCGCTTCGGCAAGTTGGCGAACCACGGCGATCACGTCACTGCGTTTCTTTTCCGGGGCGTGGCGGAAGAGGAAATCCTCGCCCAGGACGACCACCCCGATGTTGCCCAGTCGGGCGCCCGGGGCCATGATAATGTCGTCGCAACCGAGGGCCATCATGGCCGCGCCGCTGAGCGCTTCGCGCGGCACGAAGGCCACGGTGTGCGCCCAGTGGGTGTCGCGCAGGCGTTCCGCGATGCGTTGGCTGTCGTCGACGGTGCCGCCGGGGCTGTCGATCTCGACGATGACCAGGTTGGCGCCGTCCTGTTCCGCCGTGTCGAGTTGGCGGAACAAGTACGCCCGCCGCATCGGATCGACCATGCCTTCAAAACGGATGAGCACGGGCCGCGCCGGTGAGCCGTCCGGCGGAGTAAAGGCCGGCGGGGCCTCCGCTTCGGGACGGGGCGCATCGGCCGCCAACAGGCCGAACACGGCCAGGCCCAGGCACACCGCGCCGAAACGGCGGCGCCAATGCGAAGGCTGCTGCGCGATCATCGGTTGCATGATTCCTCCCGAGCGGGCCCTATGTGTTTGCATCAGTGCCGGGTTCGAGCGGGTTAGCCAAGGTGGGCCGTGCTCACGCCGGCCAGTCCTTCCCCATCTGCCTCGGGTTCGCGGCCGTCTTCCACGAGCCCGCCGCGACCCTTGGCGAACGAGAGCATCGCCTCGGCCATCAGCCACAGCGCCATGGCCAGTACAATAACCGTCACGCCGATCAGCACCCCGCGCCACGGCTGCTCCGGCGCCGTCCAGAACCCGATCATACTGAGCACCATCGCCCAGATCGACACCGCCAGCATGAGCACCATGGGCACCAGGGTGTAGACGACGGGCCGGCCGAGCTTGAACAGGAACACGCTTACCGTCAGGAGCGTCAGGCCGGCGAGGAGCTGGTTCGTGGCGCCGAAGAGGACCCACAGGGCCGTGCCGGCGGGCACGAGGCCGAAAAAGGCGATGCCCCCCACCGCCGCCGCCGAGGCCACGTAGCGGTTGGCCAGCGGTTCGGCATGGAGGGCCCGGCACATCTCCTCCACGTTGAAGCGCAACAGGCGCGTGGCCGAGTCGAGCGTGGTCATGGCGAAGGCCACGATGGTGACCGCCAACAAGGCGGTGCCGTAGTGGGTGGGGATGCCGATTTGGGCGAGGAAGTTGGCGCCGCCCCGCACCACGGCGCTGAGCTGCGCGGCGAGGCCGGCCCCGGCGATCGCCTCCCACGTGGCGTAGGTGCCTCCGGCCTGCCAGTCGACGGCGCCGAGGCCGGCGGTACACGCGAGGATAACCAGGATCGCCAGGGCCCCCTCGGTCAGCATGGCGCCGTAGCCGATGGGCGCTGCGTCGGTTTGCCGATCGAGCTGTTTGACCGTGGTGCCGCTGGAGACCAGGGCATGGAACCCGCTGACCGCCCCGCAGGCGATGGTGACGAACAGGACCGGGAACCAGGGGGGCGCGCCGGCCACGTTGGGGCGGAACGCCGCGGCGTCGAATCGGCTTTCCGGCATGGCCGTAACCGCCGCGAACAGCAGCCCTAGGACCATCGTGGCCAGCGCGAAATAGAGCTGGAAGCTGTTGATGTAGTCGCGCGGTTGCAGCAGCAGCCACACGGGCAGCACGGAGGCGATAAACCCGTAGGCCAGCAGCACGCCGATCCACCCGTACCGGGCCTGCGCGGCCGAACGTCTCACGTCGTCGGCCGCGGCCGTCTCGTCCAAGGCCTCGAAGCGGGCGGCGGCCGCGGCGGCGCCGTAGGGCGGGGCGAAGGCCGGCACGATCTCATCGCCGGTCGGGTCGCGTTCGGCCGGGGCGTCGCGGGCGGCGGCCAGGGCCGCGCGAGTCTCGGCCGCGGCGAACCACTCGTACGTGGTCACCGGCTGCCGGACTCCCCACACGATGAGCCCCCCGAACGCGACCAGCCCCACCACCGTGGCCAGCCCGAGCGGAACCCGCAGCTTGTACACCGCCACCCCCATGGCCATGGCGACCACCATCAGGCCGAACGACGGAATAATCGCGTCCGGATTGAAATTGACAAACAGCGAAGAGATGGCGTTGACGAACGCGCCCATGGCCAGCGACATGAGGAAGAAAATCATCAGCAAGGCCAGCAGCCGGGCGCGGGGGCCAATGAGGTGGTGGCATACTTCGCCCACCGACCGGCCTTTGTACCGCAAGCTGACGGTCAACGCCCCAAGGTCGTGCACGGCTCCGACGAAGATCGAGCCGAGGACCACCCACAACACGGCGGGCAGCCACCCCCAAATGACGGCAATGGCCGGCCCCAGGATGGGCCCCATCCCGGCGATCGACGCGAAATGGTGTCCAAAGAGAACCGGCAGCCGCGTCGGCACGTAATCGACCCCATCTTGCAGCGTGTGGGCGGGCGTGCCCTCCTCAGCCCGAAGCCGGTAGATTCGCCGGGCAAGGAACCGGCCGTACGTGAAATACGCCAAAATCAACACCGCGAACGAGGCGATAGCAACGAGAGCTGCGTCGGCAGGCATGGAAAAACTCCGGCCGGAGGATGGTTCAAGGAGGGTTATCGATCCCTTGGTTCATTATACTGCGGCCGATGCGTACGAGAATAACCGCCCTGCGGTGGGCGTCCAACCAGCTTTGGGGTCAGAGCTTGAATAGAACCAGCTTTGGGGTCAGAGCTTGAATAGTGAGGAGCGGATTGACTGGAGGGACGGACGGGGGTACAATCAGTTCATGGCCAGGCCGCTGAGAATCGAGTTTGCTGGGGCTGTCTATCACGTGACCTCCCGGGGGAACGCGAGGGAGGATATCGTGCGCGACGACGTCGACCGGGAGAAGTGGGTCGATTGGCTGCGGCGGACCGTCGAGACGTACAACTGGCGCCTGCACGCGTGGGTGCTCATGACGAATCACGCGCATCTATTCGTCGAAACCCCGGAGCCGAACCTCTCGGCCGCAATGCAGTATTTCGGCGGAAGCTACACGAGCTACTTCAACCGGCGCCACCGCTGCTGCGGGCACCTGTTCCAGGGTCGTTACAAGGGCCATCTGATCGAAGAGCGAGGCTACTTCCTCGAGGTGAGCCGCTACCTGCACCTCAACCCCGTGCGTGCGAAGATGGTGTCCCGCCCCGAAGAGTACAAGTGGTCCAGCTATGGCGGGTATCAGGGGGCAAGCCGCGCAGTACCATGGGTAACGTACGAAAGGGTCCTGGGCGAGTTCGGCGGCCCAGCGAGCGCCGGGCGACGAAGGTACGTCCGTTTCGTGCAAGCGGGCGTGGAAGAGCCGCCCGCTTCACCGTTCGAGGAAGCGTTGGAAGGGATGTTGCTGGGATCGGATGCCTTCATCGACCGCGTGCGCACCCTGTTGGACGAGAAGCCTAGCGACCGGGGCGTTCCGCAGTTGGAGCATTTGCGTGGACGGCCGACCGTGGAGGCCATCATGGCGGTGGTAGGCGACCATTTTGGAGTGGACACGAGCCGGTGGGCCCCGGGCCACCGGACGGACGACGCGAGCCGAGCGGTGGCAGCCTACTTGGCGCGTCGCCGGTTCGGCCATCCAGCGGGCAAAGTCGCCGAGGCCTTGGGCTACCGGAGTCCCAGCAGCGTGACCCGCGCGGTAGCGCGCGTGGAGTCGAGCGACGAGAGACTCCGCCGCACGGCCACCGAACTGGAAAAGGCACTCCACTAATCACTATTCAAGCTCTGACCCCAACCATTCCCCAACCATTCCCCGGTGAATCCGCCCTCGGGCTGCCGCTTCCACCCGCGCTGCCCGCTGCGGGCGAAGCTCGGCCCGGCCGATCAGCGCCGCTGCCAGGAAGAAGCCCCCGCGCTGCGCGAATTGGCCCGCGGCCACCTCACCCGCTGCCACTTCGCCGAGAAGATGTAGGGGGCGGCCCAAGCGTGCGCGCAGAAATAAGTTGGCCAATTGCAATGTAGTAGGCACTCGCCGTGTGCCGAAATTCGCGAACGGCACACGGCGTGTGCCTACTACAACTTGGTCAAGTTATTTCTTTATTTCTGAGCGCACGCTAAGCCGCGGCCTCTCGCCGTCGGGTGGCGTGCTGTCGCAACGCCTCGCACGCCGTAAGCCACGGGTGCTACGGCATCGCCGAAAAGTCCCCGAACGTGGGGCACCCCGTTGAGACGCTTCTTGGCGCTTCCGCTTCTTGGGGTCAGGTCTTGACTTGTAACTTATGGCGGTGTACGCTTCAACTCCCGTGGTGCGCCCGTTGCAAATCGACGTCGAAGACGGCCCTACCACGTGACCACGCCCCGAGCATCAGGCACGCCCCGGCGATAAGTTGCAAGTCAAGACCTGACCCCAGCCGCTTCATGGTGGTGGTGCGGTCATCCGCATGAGTGACCACCATCTTGCCTCCGCGGAACGCACTCGCTGCAGGTTGCACACCGGCCATCAGCAGGGTCAGGTCGGTGTCGCGGTCGCTGGTCACTTCGAACTCGATGGCGAGTTGCCGCGGGCCGGTCGGCACGGTGTGGGTGACAATTTGCACCTCGGCGCCCGAGGCCGCGATGGTGGTGCGGCTCACCGCCCGGCTTGCTTCGCCGTCGTCCTCGACCTCGCCGCGGAAGTTCTGCCACGCCCAGCCCGGCCCCCAGCCGGCGAAGCGCACCTCCAGGTACGGCTCGCGGTCCAGCAGGAAGACGGTGCCTTGCGAATCGTAAGGCAGTGCCAAGACCCCTTCGGCCGCAGCCGCGGCGGGGGCGGGGGCGGCCGTTGCCAGACAAGCGAGTGCCAAGGCGAACCGCTCCTGAATGACATGGCCAAATACGGTATGCATTGCCTCTATCCTTCAGCCCGCATCGTACGGGCCCATGAACCGTTCACCATCGAAATGGATCAAGTGGGACGGCGCGTCGGCCACCCACACCTCGGTTTCCCAAGCGATTTCGCCAAGATAGCGGCTCATGGCGGCCCGGTTGGGAAACGCGGTGACGTACACCAAGCCCGCGGTCGCGTTCGCGTTCGCGAACAATTCCGCCAGTTCGGCGTGCCGCTTGGCATCGACCGGGCCGTGGCTTGTGACCGACTCGACCAGCAGTAGCCAATTCCTGGCGGCGTGGTGGAGCACCACGTCGGGCATTTTGCCGTGCGAATCGACGTCGACACCAAGCTCGGCCAGCAGAGGGGCATCAAAGTACCCCCATTTGTCGCCGGTATCGCCGGCATAAACCAACACGCTGCCCGGCGCGAAACGCGGGGCGAAGTCCTCGATGACGGCTCGGATCAGCTCGCTGTGATCGCCGGGGCTGAGCGTAATCGTCTTTCCAGGGCCGATCTCAACAGGGATGCGATTCTGTTCACGCTCCATCGCGTAGCGCGCGACCAGCGTTTCGCGCTCGGCCAACCAGCCGGTGAGGGCATCGTGCCATGTGCGAGTGCCGAATGTGCGCAAGAGGGCCAAGACAGTCGGCTCGATCCGATAGACCGTCTTGGGGCTGTTCACGGGCCGGTCGGGTTTGTCCGGGTTACACACGGCGATGCCCGCCGCGCAGAACTGGTGCATCGTCTGGCGCCGCACCGTCTCGCGCGTGTTCGGTGCGTACTTCTTGCCGTAGTGGGTACGCACCCATTCCATGATGGGTGTAATGCTCAAGAGCGGGGCTTCCGCTTCGGCCCACGGCTTGCCCGGCGGAAGGTTCAGCAACGCCAGCAGGCATAGCGCCGAACGCTCGTTCTGCTGCGCGCGGGGCATCCCGAGCGAAATGAGAATTTGCCGAGCGGCGCCGAGGTGGTCCTTCTTGCGTCTCATTCGATCAAACGTGTCAGTTTCGCGTCAATCGCCGTTTGCGTCAGTTCTGTTTGCTGCATGGCCCACCGACCCAGCTTGATCAGGGCGGCCCGGCTTGGATACTTCATCAGCTTCAGATCGGTCGCGTTCACCTGCGTGTGGCCGTTGAAGCGGCGGAAACTCTCGTCGACCGCGCTGGTGTTCAGAAACGCAGCCAGCCCGTGGGCGAGCGCCTGCGGCAGGCCGCGCCGGTTCTCATGGAA
>PWXP01000223.1 GCA_003561895.1 Planctomycetaceae bacterium
AGGTGCTCGTCGGTCGAGTACAGGTGAATGACCCCGAACACGCGCCGGCCCCGGCGGATCGGGGCGCAGATGACGCTGGTCGTATAGATTTCTCCGGCGCTGTCGCGGCTGCCGAGCGTGCTGTCGCCCAGCACGTTTCGGGCCATTACCGCTTCGCCTTCGCGCAAGACGGTGGTGGAGAGGACGTTCGACACGCGGTGGTAGCGCCGGGCGGAGGTCGACTGCGAGGCGATCAATTCGAGGTCGTCGCCGGTGGCTTCACCCCGGAAGTCGCGCGGGACCAGCAGCAAGGCGGCGGTGTCGGTTTGCGTCCCCTCGACCAGACCGGACAGGGCCAATTCGGCCAGGGCGACCAGGTCGGGGGCCTTGGCCAGTTCGAAGGCCAGCCGGCAGAGCTTCGCCGCCGCCAGACCGATCTTCGAGGTGCTACTGACGTCGTTCTCGCCTGCCTCCAGGAACTTCGTCTGCCCGCGGCGATGCGTAATGGTGGTCGGCTCGCAGGCGGCAAGCACGCTGGAGTCGTCGTCCGGCGGCGACTTCAAACCCCGCTTTGCGCCCAGGGCCCGGGTAACGACCGTGCTGGAATCGCCGAAGGCGTCGGACAACCGATGAACGAACACCAATTGCGAGCGGCCGATGCGGATGATGTCGCCCGGCGTCAGGGGCCAATCGTCGGTCACTCGGACCTCGCCCACCATGGTTCCGTTCCGGCTGTCCAGATCGCGCAGGGTCCACTTTCCTCCCGACATGAACAACTCGAGGTGGGTCCGGCTGCACCGCTCGTCCTTGATAACGATCTGGCTCGTCGGCGCACGGCCGACGGTGACCGACTGGCCGGGGACCAGCCGGAAGACGTCGCTCCATTTCGTCCCTTCGCGAATAACCAGATAAGCGAGTTCCGACACGGGCGTGTACTCCCCGGGCGCAGGCGGCGACACCCCTCCCCAGGGGCGATGCTGCGGCTGCATCTACCATCAACGGATCACGAAAAGGGACCCGGCACTTCCTGCCGGCGCAACGAGGCAGGCACCCGCTCGGAAGCCCGCCTGCCCGGCATGACCAGCGCCGACCCTCAACAAGATAGTCTAACCTTCCAACATACCCTTTTGCAAGAACTGGTTCAAGGTGGAACACCACAGAGCGGTATTCAATACCCCGCCAAGGAAAGGCAGCCCGTTCATGGCAGGCTCGGTTTTCCGTCCGTGGGGTCCGGCAAAATCGCTCGCCCCGTGTGTTCTTATGCGCAACAAGGAGGACAGACCTCTTCGACGCCCCACGAGGCGGAATGGGACCGTCCCTCGATCCGGGACTCCCGCAACTACCAGCATCGGTTTGGCCCGGCATTTGCACACCCAGGGTGTCTTCGGGCGATCAGGGTTAATCGTATGGTATGCTTGCAGCGCGGCCCTCGACTGGTTATCCTATAATGGAGTGGGGAACTGTGGCAACTCGTTCGTATTTCCGGTGGGAACTTGGCGAACGTTGAAGCACCCCACGATCGACCTTCACCACAACTAGAGGAGACGATTTCATGCGAACACACGAACTGCCCGTAGGACGTGCCGCGCGCTTCCTTGGCGTGCCCCTAACGATGGGCCTGTGCGCATTGGCCCTCATTTCGCCCGTTCTGGCCCAAGATGACCGTTTTCTGGACCGCAGGCGCGGGGTGGGCGGCATTTACACCGATGCGGAAGGCCACCTGAGGGACGCGCAGGTGGACCACGTGGGCGCATTGGCTCGCCTCCGCGCAGGCGCCCTGGCCCCCGTTCCGGCCGAGTTGGGCGCACCGGCGGCCACCCGCCGGGTTTCGCTCCGCGGGCTCGAGGCGGCCGTCCGCGAGGCCCTGGAAGCCGGGCGCGAACTGCCCGACGAGGTCCGCTACCTGGCCGGCTTGCAGCAAATTCGGTACGTGCTGGTCTACCCCGAACATGAAGACATTGTGCTGGTGGGGCCGGGCGAAGGATGGAAGGTCGACGCGCGGGGCAACATCGTCGGGGTCACCACCGGACGCCCGGTGATGCTCCTGGACGACCTGCTGGTGGCGCTGCGCACGGCGCGGGGCGCCGCGCGGGAGCCGATCAGTTGCTCGATCGACCCGACCGCCGAGGGCCTTCAGCGGCTGCGGGCGCACGTGAGCCGGCTGCAAACGATCGGCAATCCGGCCCGGACGGCCCGCGGCATTGAACAGGCGCTGGGCCCGCAGCAGATTCGCATTACGGGCGTGCCGCCGACGAGCCACTTTGCGCGGGTGATGGTGGCGGCCGACTACCGGATGAAGCGGCTGGCGATGGGTTTCGAGCCGAGCCCGGTGGCCGGGCTGCCGAGCTTTCTTTCGATGGTTCCCGCCACGGGACGCGGCATGAGCAACATGCTGCCCCGCTGGTGGCTGGAGCCGGAGTACGATCCGCTGCTTCGGGACCCGGACGGGTTGGCGTGGGAGCTTCGCGGGGCCCGGGTGGTGGCGATGACCGAAGAGGACTTCCTGACGGCCACGGGCGCGGTGGAGCAGACGGGCAAGGCCAGCCCGGCGGCCGAGCGTTGGGCGGCCAACATGACGGAGCAGTTCGACGAGTTGGCGGTGGCCGAGCCCATCTTCGGCCAGTTGCGCAACTGCATGGAGCTGGCCGTGGTGGCCGCGTTGATCGTCAAGGAGGACCTGACGGCGAAGGCCGGCTACAGCCTGCCGCTTTTGACCGGCGCCGAGCACTTGCAGCCCGAGGAGTTTTTCGCCCCCCGGCAGGTCGACACCCAGGCGAGCCTGATGCGGCGGGGCCGGAACTGGGTGATTTCGGCTTCGGGCGGGGTGCTGGTTAATTCATGGGCGGTGGTCGACCGGGTCGAGTCGGGCGAGGCGCCGGCGCGGGTGCGGGCCGAGGCCGCCCCGGGCGAGACGGCCGGCTGGTGGCGAAACTGAACGGAAGCAAGAGGCTCCCCATGTCGCAAGCGACTCCCGGGAAAGAGGCCTGGGCATCACGGATTGGCGTCATTCTGGCGGTTACCGGCAGTGCCGTCGGCTTGGGCAATTTCCTCCGCTTTCCCGGCCTGGCGGCGCAGTATGGCGGCGGCGCCTTCATGATCCCCTACGCCGTGGCCTTCGTGCTGTTGGGGCTCCCGATCGCCTGGGTGGAGTGGTCCATCGGCCGGTACGGCGGGGCGCGCGGATACAACTCGTCGCCGGGCATCTATCGAACCATCTGGAAGACCCGCGCCGCCCCCTATTTCGGCGTCCTCTCCATGGTCATCCCCGTGATGATCTACATGTACTACGTGTATGTCGAGGCCTGGTGCCTCGCCTACGCCATGCGCTACCTTTTCGGCGCCATGGATTTCGAGCACGCCGCCGACTACGAGGAGTTCTTCGGGGCCTTTGTCGGCGCGGGCGGCCACGGCGACGCCGTGATGATACCCGGCGAGGGGCTGCTCGGCTCGGCCGTCTTTTTCCTGGTGGTCTGCTTCGTCGTCAACTTCGTGCTCATCTACCGTGGGCTGACCCGGGGAATCGAGTGGTTCTGCCGGTGGGCCATGCCGGCGCTGATCGTCTGCGCGCTGGTCATCCTGGTGCGCGTGCTGACGCTCGGAACCCCCGACCCCGCCGCGCCCGAGCAGAGTGTCTTGAACGGCTTGGGCTACATGTGGAACCCGGGCGCAAACGAGGTGGGGCTGCTGGGGGCGCTGCGCAATCCGGAGATCTGGATGGCCGCCGCCGGCCAGATCTTCTTTTCGCTGTCGGTGGGGTTCGGCATCATCATCACCTACTCCAGCTACCTCCACCGCGACGACGACATCGCCCTGTCGAGCGTGACGGCCAGCGCGGGCAATGGGTTTTGCGAAGTGGCCCTCGGCGGGCTGATCACGATCCCCGCCGCCTTTGTGTTCCTGGGGTTCGCGTTCGTGCAGGATCCGCCGGGGACCTTCGGCATGGGGTTCGTCGCCCTGCCGAACGTGTTCGGCGAGATGCCCGCCGGCCGCTGGTTCGGCTTCCTCTTCTTCTTCCTGCTGTTCCTGGCCGCCGTGACGAGTTCGCTGTCGATGCTCCAGCCGGCCATCGCCCTGCTGGAGGAAGGGTTGGGGCTGGGGCGGAAGGCCTCGGTGGCGCTGCTCGGGTTCATTACGGCCGTCGGCGCCGCCTTCGTCGTGTTCTTCTCCGAAGGCTTCGTGGCCCTCGACACGATCGACTTCTGGATCGGCACGTTCTGCATCTACGTGCTGGCCACGTTTCAGGTGATCCTTTTCGGGTGGATTCTGGGGGGGGATCGCGGGTTCGATGAGCTGCGCCGGGGGGCCGAAATCCGCATCCCGGCGATCTTCAAGTATGTGATCAAGTACGTCGCCCCGGTATACCTGCTGACGATCATCGGGTTCTGGCTTTACAGCGAACTTCTCACCGTTCCCGAAGACCCCGAAGAAACCACCCGGTTGCAGCAAATTGTCCAAAGCGGCGAAGTGCAGCTTTCGCTGATATTGATCCTGATGGTCGGCACGCTATTCACCCTGCTGATCGCCCAGTCGGTCAAGCGGTGGCGGGCCGCCGAACGCGCTCAGGTGGAGGTGATCCCATGACGCTCGGAGGATGGATCGTCATGGCCCTTTCCGTGGGCGGCATGACCGGCCTGCTGGCCTGGTGCATCTACAAGGTGGTGAGCATCCCGGGCGCGACCGAACACCTGCACTCGCAGGCCGACATCGAAACGCCCGACATCGAATGCGATTGACCCCCGCGCGTCATGCTTCGGGCGAAAGTTCCTTCTGGAAGATCCGGTAGGTCTTATAGCGCCGGGCGCCAACCTTTTCGATGGCGCTGTTGATCAGCGTATTGTCCTCGAGGGTCCAACCCAACTCGGCCGCGGTATAGCCGAGTACATTCTTGCCGTGGTCGAGCGTGCGAGAGATCAGCATCTCGCTGATCCCGCGGCGCCGATGCCCCTCGAGCAGATGGAGCACGAGCATGCGGGCCGTCTTGATCTTCCGGGACCGGTACAGGGCGCGCACGGCCCCGATGGGCAATCCCCACGTGGTCAGACGGCCGTCGAGCGGGGCGATGGCCTCGTTGTAGTCGGGCATGGTAATCGAGAAGCCGATCACTTCCCCGTCTTTCTCGGCCAGCAGCACCTGATGCTCCTCGGCAATCTTCTCCAGCCGCGAGGCCATGTAGTGAAGTTCGGCATCGGTGAGATTGACTACCCCCCAGTTTTTCTCGGCGGCCGTATTGTAGACCGCCTGGCAATGCTCAATATCGTCGTGGAAATGGCGGCGTCGGAAGGGGCGGATCGTAACCTTGTTTCGCCGGGCGATGCGTTCGACCTTGTCGCGCCACCGCTCGACCAGGTTAAAGCGGTCGGTGAACCACCAGGCGTACAGGTCGCGCGCCTTGGCAAACCCCCACGATTCCAGAAGACCGGCGTAGTAGGGCCGGTGGTGGTTCATCATGAACCGCGGAGGCGTGTCGAACCCGTCGACCAGCAATCCGCACGGGTAATTGGTCGAGTAATCGATCGGGCCCATGATGTGCGTCCGCCCGCGGGCGAGCAGCCACTCGGCCGCTCCCTCGAGTAAGGCCCGGACGGCTTCCCGGTCGTCGAAGCACTCGAACATGCCGAAGCACCCGGTATTGGTGCCGTGCTGCCGGTTGTAGTTCGGATCGTCGCTCACCAGGACGCGGCCCACCGGCTGCCCGCCGCGGGTGGCCAGAAACGGCACCGCATCGCCGTGCAAGTAAAATGGGTGCTTGTGCCGGTCCAGGAACTCCTTCACCTCGGCCAGCAGCGGGGGCACCCAGTTCGGGTCGCCGGCGTAGATGGCCCAGGGCAGGCGGCAGAAGGCGTTCAGATCGCGGCGATCCTGCACGCGGCGCACTTGAAGCTCTCCCGTCGGAGCTTCCGGGGGCTTCGGCAGCACCGCGCGGCCGCGCCGCGGGAGTGGCGGCGGCACGCGCACTAGCCCGCTTTCGGGTTCCACCACTTGCGGCTCGGCGTCGAGGTCGTAAAGCCGGTAGGTCTTCGTGATCTTCGCTCCGCCCTTTTTCAACGCGCCGTAGGAAAGCCGGTTCGATTCGAGCACCCAGGAGAACTCCGCCTCCTCGATGTCCCACGCCAGCGCCTGCGGCGCCAGGGCGTGCATCAGCAACAGCCCGATGCCCAGGCGCTGGTATTCCGGCAGCACGTTCGTGCTGATGACGCGAACCCGCTTGATCGCTCGCTTATTTCGCAAAAGGCGGATGAAGCCGAAAGGAAACAGCCGGCCGTCGATAGCCCGGATGCGCGGATTGTAGTCGGGCAGGGCGAACGTGGCGCCGATCACCCTGCCGTCGAGTTCCGCCGCGACGGCCAATTCCGGAACAATCAGATGCCGGAGGGCTTTCGCGGTATGTTGCACTTCGTCCGGGCTCATGGGGACGAAGCCCCACGTGTTGGCCAACGCGCGATTGTAGACGGAAAGAAACGTTTCCACCTCCGCGAGGAACCGCGACTGGTCGAGGGGGCGCAGCGTCACGTCGTAATGGTCAAGGATGCCTTCGACCACCGGGCGGAGCTTCTCGGTAATGGTCGGCAACAGCGACCGATGCCCCCAGAACGCGTACAAGTCCTGCGATTTCCGAAAACCGTAGTCCTCCACCAGCCGCTCATAGTACGGCGGGTTGTAAGTCATCATGAACGTGGGCGGGGCGTCGAACCCGTCGATCAGCAGGCCCAATTCATGGTTGAGCGAGGGATTGGTCGGTCCGCGCAGTTGGAAGACGCCCTGCTGGAAGAACCATTGCCGGACGGCGTCGAACAGGCCGTCGGCCACCTCCTGGTCGTCGACGCTCTCGAAGAATCCGAAAAAGCCGCGGCGCTCGCCGTACCGCGCGTTGTGGCCGCGGTTGAGAATGGCCGCGATGCGCCCGCACGGCTCGCCGCACCGCACCGCGAGGAACGTCTGGACCAGATTCTGCGCGTAGAACGGGTGCGGAGCGAACCCGACCAGCGCCTTCGCGTTCCCCCGCAACGGCGGGATCCAGTTCGGGTCGCCGCGGTACAGCCGCCACGGAAGCTCCAGAAATTCGCGCCGGTCTGCTGGAGACTCGACCCGCGTAATCACAATATCACCCATCCTCGGCCCTTCACACGCAGTATCAAGACGCCGTAACCGTTCACGGGGCGACGACGCAGTTTTCTCCGCGGTATGCGAAGGGGACAGTCCCATTTTCGCGGCGGAAACGGTCACTCATTGGGCAAATCGCCCTTTGCGCCGCGAAAATTGGGA
>PWXP01000383.1 GCA_003561895.1 Planctomycetaceae bacterium
CCGATCTACCCGGCCTGCACCGCCCCATTGGTCCCCGCAGGCGAGGCTGGTATCATTGCATTCCGGTTCCCGCCGGGGCCGGCACGCGCGAAGGACTGGTTGTATACAATCCGTGCGACCGGTACGTGTGGCTTTACGTGCCGGCCCCGGCGTGCGCCGAACCCTTGACGCCTTACCGTTCCACGGCCCGCCAGTACAACGTGCGGCTGATGGACTGACCGGATACCGGAAAGAATGGCGCTTCCGTTTCTGGGTACACACTGCTTTGCCGCGAGACGGCACAACGGCGTGTGCCTATTACATTCGCGCGGCCTGCACCGACAAACGGAAGAGCCGGAAGAACAGGGAAGACGAAACATGACCAACCGCGTTGCAGCAAGGGATTTTCCACATTGAACACCGCACGCCAGCAGGTGCTCGCGTCGCTGTTGCACCGGCAGCCCGATGGGGTTGTGGTGGACCTTGGCGCCACCACCAGCACGGGCATTTCGGCCGTCGCGTATAACAACTTGAAGCGGGCATTGGGGGTGCGCAGCGGGTATACGCGCGTGTTCGACGTCATTCAGCAGCTTGCGATGGTCGAGGATGAGTTGCTCGACCGTTTCGGCGTGGACGTCGTTTCCGCCGGCAGGAACTACGACCGGTCCGAAGATGCATGGTACGCGGTGAAGCTGGCCGACGGAAGCGAGGCGCAGTGGCCGGCGTATTTCCGGCCGACTTTGCAGGAGGACGGAGCCCGCGAGTTCGCCGCCGCCGATGGAACCGTCATCGGGCGGATGCCGTCCGGGGGGATGTTCTTCGACCAGACGCACTTCCCCTACGCCGGCGGCTATCCGCGCAGCTTCGCGCACCTTCGCCGCGACATGCAGCGCGTGCTGTGGGGCGCGTGCCCTCGGGGACCATGGCAGGAGGCGTCGGAGCCCCATTTCTGGCCGAAGCTGCGGCGAAGCGCCGAGGCCGTGCGCGAGCAGGGACGGGCGGTGGTGCTGTCGGTCGGGTGCAACGTGGGGGAATGGGGCATGTTTCTCCGCCGAATGGACAACTTCCTCATGGACATCTACGCCGAGCCCGACAATGTCCGCCGCCTGGTTGACGCGCTAGCCGAAGTGCACATGGCAACGCTCGAGCGGGCCGTCGACGAGGTGGGCGACCTGGTCGACGTGTTCCGCTTCGGCGACGATCTGGGGATGGACCGCGGGCCGTTCATGTCGCCCCGGCACTACCGCGAGCTGTTCCAGCCCACGCACCAGCACTTTTGCCGCTACGTGAAGGAGCACACCCGGGCGTTCACGTGCCTGCATAGCTGCGGATCGATTTACCCGCTGATTCCCGACATGATCGACGCGGGATTCGACTGCCTCAATCCCGTGCAAACCAGTTGCCGCGATATGGACCCGGTACGGCTGAAGCGGGAGTTCGGCCGGGAACTTACGTTTTGGGGCGGCGGCTGCGACACGCGGCGGGTCCTCAACCGGGCGACACCGGCCGAGGTGCAAGAGCACGTGCTCGAGCGGCTGGAAATCCTGAGTGCCGGCGGGGGGTTTGTGTTTTGCACGGTCCATAATATATTGCCCGAGGTGCCGCCGGAGAATATCATGGCGATGTTCGAGGCGGTGGAAAGGTTTAACGGAGTAGCCCACTGACCACCGCTCCGGGCCGGGCAAGCCGGCCGGTGGCGGAAAAGAAAAGAGTGGGGCGATGGCGAGTAGCCCACTGACCACCGCTCCGGGCCGGGCAAGCCGGCCGGTGGCGGAAAAGAAAAGGGTGGGGCGGTGGCGAGTAGCCCACTGACCACCGCTCCAGCCGGACAAGCCGGCCGGTGGCGGAAAAGAAAAGGGTGGGGCGGTGGCGAAGGCGACCTAACACAACAAGGGGCAAGGCCCCGGGAGAGATCATGACCATGCGATTGCCGATATTCTTGCCAGGTATCGTCGTTGCTTGCTCGGTGCTGGCCGTGGGAGCTTCCTGCGGGCGAAGGGAGCAGGCCGGCGAGACAATCCGTATTGCCTCGGTGCTGCCGGCGGAGCATCCCAGCTCCCAAGCCCTTGTGTTCTTCCAGCAGCGGCTCGAAGAGTTGTCCGACGGCGAGGTGCGAGTGCGACTGTTCCTCAACAGCCAGCTTGGCAACGACATCGAAACGGTCGAAATGTGCCAGATGGGCAACATCGAGGCCGTGTTCATCTCGTCGGCCAGCATGAGCCAGTTCATCCCGGAACTCACGGCGCTGAGTATGCCGTTCATCTTCCGCGACAGCGAACACGTGTACGCGGTGGTCGACGGTCCGGTGGGCGATGGGTTCCGGGAGAAGCTCGGGGGGATCAACTTCCGCGTTCTCGGGTTCTACGACGCCGGGTCGCGGAACATGATGACGAACACCGGGCCGATCGAATCGCCCGCCGACCTGGCCGGCATGAAAATCCGCGTCATGCCCGCCCCCGTGCTGGTCGATACGATCAACGCGCTGGGCGCCGCGGCCATCTCGATCCCGCAGGGCGAGGTGTACACGGGGCTGCAAACGGGCGTGATCGACGGGTGGGAGAACAACCCGCAAACGGCCGCCTCGTTCCGCATGTACGAAACCGGCTGTATCCACTACGCCCACACGAAGCACCTGATGATTCCCGACATGCTGCTGTTGAACCGGTCGTTTTACGCCGGGCTGGCGCCGCACGTCCGGGCGTGGGTCGACCAGGCCGCCCGCGAGGCCGAACTGCACCAGCGCGCGCGCTGGCAGGAGAGCGAGAAGGCAACCGTCGAACAACTGCAAGAGGCCGGCATGAAGTTCAACCGCGTCGACCTGGAGCCGTTCCGGGCAAGGGTCGACAGCGTGTACGAAACATACTACCACCGGTACGGACCCGAGTACGAGGCCATTTGCCGCCGGATTGCGGAAACCGAATGAAGGGACCGGCCGAAGGGGACATTCCCATTTTCGCGGCGAAAGGCGGTACTCCATAACCCATGTCCTGTGCGCCGCGAAAATTGGGACAGTCCCCAATGAACGATTACCGGAAACCGAATGAAATACGCCGCCCGAATCATCGCTCACTTTGAAGAGATCGCCGGCGCCGTGCTCCTGTTGGGCATGTGCGCAGCCGCGACGCTGCAGGCGGGGAGCCGACTGTTGAGCCAAATCACCACGGCCATCCGGCCGGTGTTCTGGACCGAGGAGGCCTGCACGCTGCTGTTCATCTGGCTTTGCTTCGTGGGGGCATCGTACGCGCTGCGGACCGGCGACCACTTCGCCGTCGAGGTGCTTCGCGATAAGCTCCCGGCGCCGGCGGCGCGGTTGCTCCGGCTGCTGTGCATGGCAGCGGTGGTGTTCTTCGCCGCTCTGCTGGTGTGGTTCGGCGGCCAGATGACCTACCGCTCCCTTGCCATTACCATGCCGGCGCTGCAAGTGCCCCGGAGCGTGGCCTACGCGGCCGTGCCGGCTGGGGGAGGGCTGATGCTGATCCGTGCCGCGGAAATGTTCGGGCGCGAACTGGGCTTGTGTGGCCGCAAGCCGCAGGTGGAGGGTGGGGGCGAATGACGGCGTTTCTGTTCCTCAGTTTTCTGGCGATGCTGCTCGTGGGCATACCCATTTCGGTGTGCCTGGTGCTCGCTTCGGCGCTGACGATGCTGCTGTTCACCGACTTCTCGATGGCCGTGGTGATCCAGCGCATGTTCTCCCAGAGCGACAGCTTCCCGCTGGTGGCTATTCCGTTCTTTGTCCTCGCCGGCAACATTATGAGCAAGGGCGGGATGTCGCGGCGCCTGATCGCCCTGGCGCAATCGATGGTCGGGAACGTCCGCGGCGGCATGGCCATGGTCAGCGTGGTGGCCTGCATGTTCTTTGCGAGCATCTCCGGCTCCACGGCCGCCACGACCGCTGCGATCGGCATCGTGCTCGTTCCCGCGATGATTCGCTCGGGCTTCTCGGCCGGCTCGGCCACCAGCCTGCAAGCCACCGCCGGTTCCATCGGCATCATCATTCCGCCGTCGCTGCCGTTTGTGATCCTGGGCGTCATCTCGGGCATTTCCATCGGCGACCTGTTCCTGGGCGGGGTGCTGCCAGGCATCCTCCTGGGCCTGAGTCTGATGGCCGTGGCGCACGTGACCGCGCAAGTTCAAGAACACCCGCCCTCCGGCGAACCGATCAGCCCTCGAAACATCCTTGCCGCCCTGTGGCATTCCGTGCTGTCGCTGCTGACCGTGGTTTTTGTGGTCGGCGGCATTCTGGGCGGATACGTCACCCCGACCGAGGCCGCCGTCGTAGCGGTTCTCTGGTCGTTCACTGTCTGCTTTTTCTTCTACCGGGAGCTGAAGCTCGCCGACCTCGCGCCCGCGCTGACCGACACCGTGAAGATCACCGGCGTGGTGGTCCTGTGCATCGCGGCGTCGGCGCCGTTCGCCTGGCTGATGACGATCGAGGAAATTCCGACCCAGCTTGCCGGCGGATTGCTCGAATTGACGGACAACGCCATCGTGTTGAAGCTGATCGTACTGGCCATTTTGGTCGGCGTCGGCACCTTCCTCGACTTGACCCCGGCGATGATCCTGCTGCTGCCCATCCTGGCCCCGGTTGCCGACAGCGTAGGCATGGCTCCCGTACACTTTGGCGTAGTGATGGTGATGGCGCTGGGCATCGGCCAATGCACGCCGCCGGTGGGCATTGCCTTGTTTGTGGCGTGCAGCGTGGCGCGGACGCGCCTGGAGCACGTCTTCTTGCCGCTCATGCCGTACCTGTTGGCCATGGTGGCGGCCCTGCTGTTGGTAACGTTTATCCCGTCGCTGTCGGTCTGGTTACCGGCGGTGCTGGCGGGCAGATAACCCACAATGAAAGACCGAGGAGTATTTCATGGAGATACGCTACATCCCGGCGCCGGAAGCCATTCCGGGCATGACAACCCTTGAACTGCGAGAGAAGTTTCTGATCGAATCGCTGTTTGCACCCGGCTCGCTTTGCCTGGTCTATTGCGACGTCGACCGCGCGATTGCCGGCTCGGCCGTTCCCATCGAGCAGCCGGTGAACCTGGACGCGGCGGCGGAGTTGCGGGCGGAATACTTCTGCCGGCGGCGCGAACTGGGCGTGCTGAACATCGGCGGCCGCGGCACGATTACCGTGGACGGGACCGTCTTCCACATGGCCCACTTGGACGGGCTGTATGTCGGGCGCGGCGCCCGGGAGGTGGTGTTCGCCAGCGACGAGCCGGCGGCCCCGGCCCGGTTCTTCCTGATCAGCTTTCCCGCGCACGCCGCGCACCCGACGGCGCACATCCGAAGGGACGACGCCGCTCCGGTGGCGCTCGGCGCGGAGGGCGGCGCCAACACGCGAACGATCTACAAGTACATCCACCCCGGGGGCGCGAAGAGCTGCCAGCTTGTGATGGGCTTCACACAGCTTGCCGAAGGGTCGGTGTGGAACACGATGCCGCCCCACACGCACCCCCGCCGGATGGAGGTCTACTTGTACTTCGGCCTTCCGGAAGGGGAGCGGGTTTTCCATTGGATGGGCCGGCCCGGCGAAACCCGGCACCTCGTGGTAGCCGACGGCCAGGCGGTCGTTTCGCCCAGTTGGTCGCTGCACTCCGGTGTCGGCACGCGCGCCTATTCATTCTGCTGGGGGATGGGCGGCGAGAACCAGGACTTCGGCGACATGGACGCCATCGCCACGGACGCCCTCCGCTGATCCTTTGCCCCTACGGGGACGGGTAAAGGGGTCGGGAGTGGGGTGTTCGGTTTGTGCGATTTTTCTGGAAAGTGCAGGTCTTGTTTCCGGGGCAAGAAAACGGCGGCGCGGCACCCATGCCTCGGCAAAAACCGCCAGGGCGTCACCCCCTCTGCCGGGCAGGGATTTCGATTCTCTGGCTTGGTTTTCCGCCTTGCAATCCGGCGTCCGATCTGCTAAGCTTGATTACCTATACATAGGTCCATTTCCGGGCCGGCCCGAACGAGACTTGCCACGCGGCGAAACCACAAAGGCAGCGCCGCGCCGCGTTGTCGAACTTCGCGACCCTCGCGCCGCAAGATGCCGGATTGCCTGCCCGAAGGGGCAGCCCTCAATGCCACTTACTTCACCCTCCCGGCGGGAGGGTCGGACGCGGTAGCGGCCGGGGAGGGTTACGAAAAGCCCGGATTAACCCGCGATGTACCCTCCCCGCTCGTTCCTCGCGACCCTCCCGGAGGGAGGGTAAAGTCAAAGATGAAGTCAAAAGTAAGTGGCATTGGTCGCGGCCCAGTCGGCCGGCCGGCTTGGGGGCCCCGAAGACGTCAACTTCCGCAAGGTGCCCGCGCGACATGCGAAGGGGAAGCGGGAACCCGAGTGTGAAAAATCGGAAAATTGCCACCCAAAAAATCGAGCGTGTGGGGGGGGTGGTTGCGGCCGCATGTTGGGGGGGACGGTTGCCCGGCAGAGGCACAGTTCGTCCAGGATCGTCTTGGTTTCTTTGGGGGACACCTTCTGCTGCCAGGCAACCTTTCCTGTGTTCACCAGATTTGGCGCCTGTCAGCTTTGGCGCTCCCGAAACGTTCATAACTCCCGCAGTGCGGCAAGCACCTCGTCGTCGTGCCCGTCCACCTGGACACTCTTCCACACCCTGCGGACCGTTCCGTGGGCGTCGATCAGGAACGTGGAGCGCTGGATGCCCATCGACTTCTTGCCGGAACGGGTCTTTTCTCGCCAGGCGCCGTACGATTCCGCCACCCGGTGGTCCACGTCGGCCAGCAGGGGGAAGTTCAAGTGGTACTTGTCGCGGAACCGGGCGTGGCTTTCGAGCGTGTCGGCACTGATTCCCAGCACGGCGGCGCCGAGTTCGCCCAATTCCTTCTTGCGGTCGCGAAAGCTGCACGCCTCCGTCGTGCAGCCGGGGGTGTCGTCGCGGGGGTAGAAGTACAGGACCACGGGCTTGCCGCGGAGCTTGCTGAGCGAGACGCTTTCGCCGCCGGTGCTCGGAAGGGTGAAGTCGGGCGCTGGGGCCCCTGCCTCGATCCAGTCTGCCATGATGGCTCCTTTCTTTTGGGGGGTAGTGGCTGCGTCGCGCCGGCGCAGGTCAACGAGCCAGCATACCTGAAGCAATTGTAGACACGCCGACGAACCAAGGCGCCCCTCGCCAGAATGCCCTTGGCTCGCCCGGTCGGACCGTTACGCTCCTCGCTACCCCGCGGGGCTACGCACCCACGTCTCCCCGAATTCGGCCCCAGCCCCCTACCTTTGGCCTCGGAAGCCGGTA
>PWXP01000413.1 GCA_003561895.1 Planctomycetaceae bacterium
GAGTTCACCAGTGAATACGGCTCAGCGGCACTTTGGCCCGGCGCCGCCGCTGCCGACTTTGGTAGTAAACATCGGCAAAGCTGTCAAGCACAGTGAACCGACTTCTTGCCGATCGGCCGGTCTGAAAATGCGAGCCACCCGAGCAGCGACCCATTCGAGTTGGTGCACCCCCCCACAAAAGGGCATGAGTTTTCCGCGCCGGAGGCTGCGTCTCCGGCGTCAGTCGGCTTTTGCCCTTGTGTCGCGGTCGGCGGCGGCTCATTTCCGGTCCAGCGGCAGCCGAAGGGGACAGTCCCCCTGTGAACGCTTACGCTGACCGGCTTACTACGATTCTAGCCAAATACCGTAGTTACCCCATGTTGTCCATCCTGCGGGTCGGCCCTTGCCCGTGCAATGAGCAGGAATTGACGTGGCGGGCGGCTTCGGAGAAATCAGCCGGGTCCCGCTTGAAGGCAGAAGGACCCGCAGCCCCACGACGCCCGGCAGGCCTTCGACGGCGGGATGGTCCTGCTGCGGCAAAGCCACAGCGAAGCCCGGCGGCTGATCAGCGGCGTGCGGCCCCCATCCTGGACGGGGTCCATTTCAGCTTTTGCGCGCTTTGGCAACCGGCCAAAAATGTCAATAGGAGAATCTGGGGATTCTTTGGTAAACTACGGGCTGTAGCGTGATTCGGGCAAATATTCTCTGGAAAAGGGAGGCGAAACAGCGGCGCTTTTACGAGGCGTCGGCCAAGGCCTTCCTCGGCGACGGCCTGCCGTGGAACTGGACGATTTGGAAGCAGCATTTCCGCGCCTTCACGCCGATCCTGGACTTCATTCATCCGCTGAGCTACCTGTTCCTGACCACCAAGACGGTGCATACGTCTTCGTCTGAGGATGCCTGGAGCCAATACCTGGCGTGGATGCGAGGCTGTTGGCAAGGAGAGGTAGGACAGGTGCTCGAGGAAATCCAAGCGTGGCAACGGAAACTGGGCGACCCGCCCCCGAAAGCGCCGGAAACCGATCCGCGGAAGATCGTCGCCCGGACAGCCCGTTACCTGCGGAACAACCGTCCCCGGATGGACTATCCCGCCTATCGGCAGGCCGGACTGCCGGTAACGAGCGCCTGGATGGAGTCATTGGTCAAGCAGATCAACTATCGCGTGAAGGGGACGGAGATGTTCTGGAACGACCCGGAGGGAGCCGAAGTGATCCTCGAAGTCCGCGCCGCGGCCCTCAGCGACGACTGCCGGCTAAGCAAGCACCTGCAAACCCGACCGGGATCGCCTTTTACACGTCCTCCCAAACCTCCTAAAGCGCCCGCCGAAATTGACAAAAGCTGAAATGGACCCTGAGGTGGTGGGTTTCGGCTCGCCACCGCAACGCGTCCTCGGGGGTAATCAAAACACCCCTAGAGCTGTAGAGCCGCGTCCGGTGGCACAAGCCCCGTCCGCGATAACCTGCGGGCTGCGTCCCGGACGGACGAGCCCGCAACGGCTCCTCCGTCATTTGGACGCACCGGAACGAAGTGCAGCACCTCATTCATGCCGGAGGAAACGATGAAAAAGCGTAGCGAGAAGGGCCGTGCCCTATTCTACACAAGAGACTCGGGCGGCAAGCACGAAACCACGCCGTCGGAGTACGTCCGCTGGGCGCAAGGGCGGGCGAAGGAACTCGGGGTTCAATTCTCTGGGACGCCAGACGCCATTGAGGCGATGATTCGCAGTGGCCAGTCGGTCGACGATGATCTATTTTTGGACTTTGGCGTTCCGGGCAACATCCTGTCGCGCGAAGGGCTCGACTCGCTTCTGAAAACGGTGCTCAATGACGCGAGTATTTCTCACGTCTTCATTCCGAGGCGGAATCGCCTTGCCCGGCCCGACCATCCCATCGACGGGGTCAAACTTGAAGATGCGCTACGCCGACAGGGGGTGACGATTGTCTTCATGGACAAGACCCTGCCGCCGCTGAAGCGAGGAAGACGTCCAGACATCGCCGAACTGATCGTGGCGGCGGTTGACTATGACCGCTCCTCGGAGGACCGCCGCGAATTGGCGGATGGAGACTACCGCACTGATGTGGAGAAGCCGAAGGTGATCCGCAATCCTGAGGAGGTCCGCATCATTGCGCCGGCACGCTTTGACGCGCCGGTCGACTCGGATCGGCACCGTCAACTGCTGGCTCAACTGAACGAGCGCGCTGGCACGCAACGTGGCAAGCCACGCTCGCGAGACCCGAAGAAGAACCCCCTCGGCAGTCGGGCATTCGACATGAGCTGCGGGTGGCCCCTTTATCGCCAGCCTTACGGCGAGAGGTTTCGCTACCTGTGTGGCCTGTACCAGCAAAGCCACGGCGCTGAGTGCAGCCACAATCACGTTGACGGGCTGACGGCGACACGGTTCGTGTTGAGTTGCGTTCGGCAGCATGCCCTCTCACCGTAGCGGCTCCAGCGGCTCGAAGACCGTATTCAACCAGCTTGTCAAGCAAGTCAAGTCAATTAAAGCCGAGATCGCGGAGGCCGAGCGGCAGGTAACGACAACCGAAAACGCCGACTCTGCCGTCGAGAGTGCAATGGGCATCATCGGTCAATTGACAGAAGTGGCCCGCGCCGGGTAAGATCTCGGCGCGGCGAAGCAGCTTTTCGACATGCTGAACGCCCGGCTGTTCCTGGACTTTCGGCCGGTCCGAGTTAAGAAACGGGTCCTGAACAAGATTACCGGCGGGGTCGTGACCCTTGGCAACGCTTCACCGCCAATCAAGATATATGACGGACCGACGTCCCGAAGACAGGTCAAAGGCCCGGTGGCATCGTGTGCCACCGGGCTTGGTGAGCGGCACTTGCCCTCACCCCCAGAAGGAAGTATTGGCTCCGGTAAGGAGGGCAAGTCGTTAGGAAATGTAGGTCGGGGCGAGAGGACTTGAACCTCCGACCTTCTGACCCCCAGTCAGACGCGCTAGCCAGACTGCGCCACGCCCCGGTTGGCCTTGTGCCCGGCCTCGCGGTGGGCGACCACTCTTTAAGTATGCCAGATTCCGCGTCCGGCTGCAACCCAGACCGGCGAGAAAGTCTGGCTCTTCTGTTTCTAGCCCGGATTATTCACGAGCCGGTAGCGGAATTCGTAATAATTCCTTTGTGCACAACGACTTCGGTCGGAATTCTTGCGAATTCCTCTACCGCAGCGTGCGCCGAACGCCGCCCGTTCGTAAATAATCCGCCTTGGCGCTGGTTCGTCCGGCTCCAAGAGCGATATCGACTGCCTTACGCAGTGGCCGTCCCCTCGGTGTGCTGTAAGCGAAGCGAAGGTGTCACTTGAGGAACCGTGTGCGGTCATCCTGCACGTACGGGTCTGTGGGACCCCCGGGTGAGCAATCATCCGGGGCCACCCGGCGTATCGTGGGGCTCAGGCCACTTCCCAGCCGGCGCGGTATTCTTTGCGAATCAGCGCGTCGGCCTCGGGGCAATTGGTGGCGCGGAGGCTTGGGGCGTCCCACTCGAGCTTCTGGCCGAGGCGGTACGCCACGTTGCCCAACAGCACGGCCTCGGTCAGCGCGCCGGAGTAGTCGAAATTGCACGTGGTGGGCGAACCGTCCCGGCAGGCCTTCAGCCACTCGGCATGGTGGCCGATCGAGCGGGGGATGGTAGGCTCCGGCCGCTGGAAGTCGGCGAACTTCTCCCGGGGGAACAGCCGGTAGCTGTTGTAGTCGGCGAACATGCGGCCCTCGGTGCCGACGAACATCACGCCGTTGCCGGGCACGCGCTCGCCGGCCACCTCGCGCGGGGTGAGTTGCCCGTCGTACCAGGTGAACTTCACCGGGGGCGTTCCGTCGCGGGCGGGGAACTCGTAGCGGACGATCAGGCCGACCGGGCAGGTTTCCGGATGGACCTCGGGCCCCTCGGCCTCGCAGGTGACCGGGTGCCGCAGGTTCAGCGCCCAGAAGGGCAGGTCCATGTAATGGCACGCCATGTCGCCCAGTGTGCCCTGGCCGAAGTCCCACCAGCGGCGCCATTGGCCTGGATGATATCGCCCCGGCCAGAAGGGTCGCTCCGGGGCGGGCCCGAGCCAGAGGTCCCAACTGAGGCTCTCCGGCGGGTCCTGGCCGCCTTCGGGTCGTTCGCCGCCGCCCCAATGCTTGCCCACCCAAACGTGCACCTCGGTCACGTCGCCCAGGGTGCCGGCCTGGATGATCTCGACCACACGGCGGTAGTTCTCGCCGGCGTGGATCTGGATGCCCATTTGCGTGGCCACGTCGTGCTCGGCGGTGGCCTCGGCCAGCAGGCGCGATTCATGCACCGTGTGGGTGAGCGGCTTCTCGCAGTACACGTGCTTGCCCGCCCGAATGGCCGGCAGGCTGGCCGGGGCGTGGTGGTGATCGGTCGTGCTGCAGATGACCGCGTCGATACGGTCGCCTTCTTTGTCGAACATTTCGCGATAGTCGGCGTAGGTTCGGGCGTCGCGGAAACGCTGCTTGGCGCGGTCGAGGTAGTTGCGGTCGACGTCGCACAGTGCTGCGATGTTCTCGCCGGCGGCGCGGTTGTTATTGGCCGCCGCTCGGTTCGCGGTGCCGATGCACGCGATGTTGAGCTTGGCGTTGGGGGAAGTGGACTCGGCGGCGGCACGTTGGCTCCATACGCCGGAGGCCAGCAGTCCGGCGCCGGCGCCGGTGATGCGGAGGAAATCACGTCGTTTCAGGTGGGTTGTGTTCGGCATGGCTCGATTCCAGAAGGGGTTTGGGGAAGTTTTGCGGGTCCCGGCGGACCGATGCTCCTTCCATCATGTCCGAAACGCGGCGGCGAGTCAAGCGGTCCGCGTGGGCATGTCCATGGCTGCGAGCAAAAATCCGCTGAATTCTCGGGAGTCTCGACCATCTGACCCTGGCGGAAACCGTCGGAAACTGCTAGAGTAATAGTCATGAAATGCGCGCAATTCCCCTACCACAAAGAGTTTACGAAGATCTTCACCGGGATTTTGGAGTCATAGGGCTTGCCTGGCCTTCGCGAGCCTTTAGCCCCTGACCAGCGCTCGGGCGAGACAAGGCGCGCAGGTGACCCTTTGTGCAACTCCAAACTTGCATACACCTATGACCCAAGCCGAAACCAGCTATGACGCCGCGCTGCGGTTCCTGCTCGGCCGGATCGACTACGAACGCGCCTGGTCGGTGCCCTACCGCGGACGCGGTTTCAAACTCGACCGGATGCGGGAACTGCTGGACCGGCTGGGCAATCCCCAGGACCGCCTGCCGATCCTGCACGTCGCCGGCACGAAGGGCAAGGGCTCGACGGCCGCCATGCTGGCCGCCGTGCTGGCCGCGGCCGGTTACCGCACCGGCATGTTCAGCTCGCCGCATTTCGAGCGGGTCGAGGAGCGGGTGGCGGTCGACGGGCAGCCCTGCTCGGCTGCCGAGTTGACCGAAGGGGTCGAGGAAATCCGGCCGGCCATCGACACCATGGACCGGGCGGCGGTCGCCGCGGGGGAAATCGGACCCACATACTTCGAAATCGTCACCGCCCTGGCGCTGGTGCATTTCCTGCGCCGGCAGGTCGATGCTGCGGTACTGGAGGTCGGGCTGGGCGGCCGGCTCGACTCGACCAACGTCTGCACGCCGCGCGTCTGCATCATTACCAGCGTCAGCTTCGACCATACCGAGCAACTTGGCGATACGCTGGAGGCCATCGCCCGCGAAAAGGCCGGCATCGTCAAGCCCGGCGTGCCGGTCGTCAGCGGCGTGCAGGCCTCCGAGGCGCGGCGTGTGGTCGTCGAGGTGTGCCGGCGGCGGGGGGCGGCACTGGGGGAGTTGGGCGTCGACTTCACGTTCGCCTACCGGCCGGCGCCCGACCTCGCGCAGTCCGACGCGCCCGCCCGGCTCGACTTCCGCCGCCTCCGTCCGGTGGCCGGCGACGCCGCGCCGGCGGAATACCTCGACCTGGCGCTTCCCCTCCCCGGGCGTCACCAGGCCGCGAACGCGACGCTGGCGTTAGCCGCACTGGCCCCGTTGCAGCGCGGCGGCTGGCGAATTGACGAAGCGTCGGTGCGGCGCGGGCTGGCGGCGCTGCGTTGGCCGGGCCGGATGGAGGTGGCCCGCCGCCGTCCGGCCGTGGTACTCGACGTGGCCCATAACGTGGCCTCGATCAAGGCCCTGCTGGCAACGCTCGACGAGAGTTTCCCTGCCGCCCGGCGGCACCTGATCTTCGCAGCGTCGAACGATAAGGACACCCGCGGCATGCTGCAAGCGTTGTTGGGGCGGTTCGACACCGTGGCCATAACCCGCTACGTGACCAACCCGCGCAGCACACCGCCGGAGGAGCTTGCAAAGCTGGCGTACGAACTTGCCGGGCGGCGTCCTTCCGTGTTTTCCACGCCGGCGGCGGCGTGGGCTTCTGTGGAGGCGCTGGCCGAGCGGGAGGATCTGATCTGCGCGACCGGCTCGTTCTTCATTGCGGCCGAGATGCGCCGTCTGCTTGCGGCCGTGTAGAGGCAGGTGCCGCCGGTCTCAGGAAAGGGCAACCTCGACTTGGCGGCGTTTGGCCTTTGCGTCGTCGACCAGACGTTCGATGCGCGCAGCCACTTCGTCCTCGATCCAATCCGCCCCGCATTCCGAGCAAACCCAGGCAGGCACGTTCCGAGCAACGACCGCGCCGAATGGGTGCAAGCACACCCGCAACTGTTGCCCCGCAACCCAAGCAGGATGGGTAATATGGCGAAATTATTCCGGTCGCAAGAAATCGTCAAAGTTTACCGGTTGCGCTGCCGATACCAACTTTGCCGATTACCCGGACTTCAGGCACGCCCTGCCTATTGCCTAACGGATTGAGGACCCCCCCATGAGACGGCCGTTCCTACGCCTTTCCGGTCCCGTACTGCTTGCTGCCGCCCTGTCGCTGCTGGCCGGATGCATGCCGCAGCAGCCCTTCTATCTGTTCGAGGACGGCGATCTTTCGCACTACATGGATCGGGCGACCCAGATTGAGGTGCCCGACGTCGAGCCGCATACCCTCGGCGAGGTGGAGGGCGCGCAGCGGCCGCTTTCGCTCCAGAACGCCGAGCCGCGCGAGGTTTGGGACCTTTCGCTGGAGGAGGCGGTGCAAACGTCGCTGGCCAACAGCAAGGTACTCAAGCGATTGGGTGGGGCGATTGCCCCCGGGGCGGCGCCCGAATTCCTGATGCAGAACCCCATGCTGGCCACCACGGTCTACGACCCGGCC
>PWXP01000585.1 GCA_003561895.1 Planctomycetaceae bacterium
CAACAGCAGCATGGCCGCCAGGCACCCGGCGGCCACCCAGCCGTTGCGCCGGATGATCAGGCCGCCCACGCCGCGCCAGAACCGCAGGATGAGCGTTTCCTTCGACTCCTCGGAGTTCTCCAGGCGCGCCTCTTCGGCCACTTTCCGCGAGGGGAAGAAGTGGAGGCAGGCGGGCAGGAACAGGAACACCCACACCAGGGTCGCCAGCACGCCCCAGGCCGAATAGACGCCGAACTTGCTGATGGGAATCACGTGGCTGGCCAACAGCGAGCCGAGCCCCAGCGCCGTGGTGAGCGCGGCCAGCGAGCATGGCAGCCAGCCGAGTGCGACCGCCCGCTCCGGCGCGCGGTCGAGGCCGTGATCGTGGATCGCGTCGTGATAGTAGTTGATGACGTGGATGGCGCTGGAAATGGCCAGCACGTACACCAGCGCCGGCATGGACAGCAGGATGGCGTCGGAGGTGCCGCCGCTGAAAAAGACGCTGGCCATGGCCGTTCCGGCCGCCAGAAGCGCCGTGATGATGACGATCACCGTCAAGCGGATGCTGCGGAAGCACAGCCACGACACCGCCAATCCGACGAACAGCGACAACCCGGCCAGGCGCATCAGGGTGCGTTCGCCTTCCACGTCGATGGCCACGTTGTCGACCGGCGGTCCGCCCAGACGGATCCCATCGGCCCTCGGCGGCCGGCCGTAGACCAATTCGCTGAGGAAACCACCGAAGGTTTCGGCGCCGCGCACGAGCAAATTGCCCGCCCGCCGGGGTTCGGGCGGTTCGATGTCGCACTGCCGGGCCAGATCGCGGATGGTCTCGAGGGTGGGGCGCAGTTGCTTCCCCTTGGCGGCGTCGGTCAGCGTCACGATCAGGCACGTCTTCGAGTGGTCCTGGCCGATAATGGTCCCCTCGAGCCGCGTGAGGATCTCCTCGTCGGAAAGCTCCGGATACCGGGCTTTCATGTCCTCAACCAGCCGGGCGCCGGTCAAGACGGGCGTTTTGAAAGGCGACTCCCACGTGTGGACGAGGTGGTCGATTTCCTGCGCCCGGCGCGCGTCGAGCCCCGGGACGGCCCTCAAGTTGGGGTGGGCTTTCAAGGCGGAGCGCGTCGAAAGCTTGTGCTCCCGCAGCACCTCGGCTTCGCGGCCCGTGATGCCGAGTTGGCTGAGGTTCGGATCGAAGTTTTCGAGCTTCTCGGCAAGCAGGTGCAGTCGCTGATCGTCCAGCGTGCAGCCTTCCCAGCTTGCCAGCACGAATTGCTCGTGCGGAAAGTGCTCGATGAACCACGTGTGAACGGCGGTTTCCTCGAAACTGTCCGGCAGCCAGTCCTTCACGTCGTTGCGGTTGCTGTCGACGGTCAGGCGGGTGCCGCGCAGGATCATCGGCATAAGAAACACCGCAACGGCGATAATGAGAAAACCGCGGCGGGCGAAGAACGAGTGCTTTTTCATGCGAAGGCGGGGCCGGCAAGGGCTCGGGTGCGAAAGATGCCGCCGGGATGGATACCCCCCCACACGATGGCGGCCCTACCCGCCCGTGCCCCCGGTCAATGGAGAAGCGACACTCTCTCTAGTCTACACTCACAGCGCCGCGGAGTCTATGCCGACTTGGCCGAACGCCACGTATTTCCTAGAAGGTCCACTCAAAACCGGCGGTCAAGCCGTGATAGAAGACGGTCGCCCCCGTATCCACCCGGCCGCTGGGCTCGCCGGTGGTGAACTCCATTTGGTTCGGGGCCAAGGCCAGCCCGGCGATCCACATCAGGTCGTAGGACGCGGTAACCCAAAAGTGGGGAGTGATCATGTACCTGCCCGTCGCGCCGAACTCGATGACCGCGGCCAGCGCTCGGCGACTATCGCTCGTCTGGAAGTTCGGTACCACGCCGAATCCGGTACTTCGGACGAGGCTTGTCTGGTCGGCGGAATTGACCATGGCGGCCACTTTCCCACGGAATCCCCACGACCACTTGTTGTAGCGGTAGATCAGGTCGCCGCCGATCTGGAGGCCCACCATGCTATTGCCCGCCCACACGTGGTAATCGCCGAAGGTATCGAACACGTCGCCGTTCTCGATAATCCGGCTGCGCGAACTGAACTGGGACTGGTCGCCGAAACGGATGGCGCGCAAGCCGTAGAGAAAGGAGTAGTAGGGGCCGGGCCGCTTTTCGCGCCGCCAGCGGCCGCTGGGGTGTAACACCAGGCGGTCCTTGCGTATCCGCGGGCGGATGCGGGCGTTCAGTTCCCAGTTGTGCATGTGCGACTGAGACCGGAAAACGTGCGTATCGGCGAAATTGAACCCCCCGATCACGTTGGTTCCCAGAATGTCGGCGGTGCGGTCGAATGGGCTGAACAAGCTGCCGGATTCCACCCCTCCGAACGGGAAAATCCGCTTGCCGGTGACCATTCTCGTTTCGTCCCAAGAATGGAAGCCCCAGTAGGTGAACTCGAGGAAGTGGTCGCGATTCTCCGTATCGCGCGCCAGGTGGCGGCCAATGGTGGTGTAGTAGCCGGGCGTCCCCTCAAAGGTGATCGACTTGGTGCTCATTCGGCTGGCGGCGAACGGCGTCCCCAACTGGGCGGACACATCGGGAAGGTATTCCGAGGACAGCTCCCGTTGACGCGGACGGCCCCTTGTGATGACACGCACCTGCTGATCGATGTACCACGCCGGGGGGCAGCAAACGCCCTTGCCCAGGAAGTCGCACGGGCCGAGCGGGGCCTCCGAGTAGGTGCTGCCGTCCAAGCTTATCCCGCGATGCTCAGCCAAGGCCCGAGCCATGTCCTCGTCCAGGAAGTCCTCGGTGACTTCGTCGTCCCGAGGGATTTCGCGATAGGCGGGGTCGGGTGGGAAAGCCTGCTGGCCCCCCCTTCCTGCGGAAAACACAGGTTCCGACGCCAAGCCGGCATTTTCGCAGGCGAGAACGGTTGCTATCAGCACCAATGGGGCGATTCGGAATTCCCTGCCTACCAAGGCCATTTTGCTCACGGTATCCTCCTCGACTGAGCCGCAACGGAGTAGCGCGTGCGTCCGGCTACCTTGCTGGTCGCAAAACCTCACAGCAGGTACATCGGCCGATTGCCGCCCTCAGAATAAGAATAACCGATAAATCCGCGCAGAACCGCGCAGACACCTTGGCCAGCAAGCAGGCTAAATAGCCCGCAAACCACCTAGGCTTTCCAAACTTCCATTCGTGGCGGCTCCAGAGCCACGCAGTCTCGGGGAAAGCCCCACCCGAATGCGTGCAGCCCACTCGCGCCGTCAAGGGCAGCCGGCCGAAAGCGGATTCGTCCCGCCCGGTCTGCAAACGGTCTCAGCTACTTTCGCCGGGGGCGTTGGGCATTTTGCTTTGAATCCACTCGTAGTAGTCGAGCATTTTCAGCTTGCTCGCCGCCGGCCGGTCCAGGATGCACATGGCCTTGGGGTGCAATTGCAACGCGCTGGCCGTGTTCATGGTCGTAATGGGCCCCTCGATGGCGTGGGCGACGGCCTCGGCCTTCTTCGCGCCGTTGGCCAGCAGCACGATCTCGCGCGCTTCGAGAATGGTGCCCACACCCATCGTGATGGCGTAGATGGGCACTTCGTCGGGCGAGTTGAAGAAGCGGGCATTGTCCTCGATAGTCTGCCGGGCGAGGGTCTTGATGCGCGTGCGCGAACCGAGCGAGCTGGAGGGCTCGTTGAACGCGATGTGGCCGTCGCCCCCGATGCCCAGCACCTGCAAGTCGATGCCGCCGCAGTCGCGGATGCGCTGCTCGTACCACACGCAGAAAGCCTCGTCACTGTCGGCCGTGCCGGAAGGGATGTACGTGTTGTGCTTCGAAACATTGATGTGCTTTAGCAGGTTCTCCCGCATGAAGTAGTGGAAGCTTTGCGGGTGGCTTCTTGGCAGCCCGACGTACTCGTCCAGGTTGAAGGTCGTGACTTGGGAGAAGTCGAGCCCCTCGTCCTTGTGCATGCGGATCAGTTCCTGGTACAGGCCCAGGGGCGTCGAGCCGGTGGCCAAGCCGAGCACGGGGTTCGGCTTCGTGTTGAGCACCCGCGCCACGGCGCGGGCGGCAGCCAGCGAGACCTCTTCGTAAGTTTCTTTGACAAGGACTTCCATGGTTTGCAACCTCGCTGGTTGTGCGGAGACGGCGGCTGACGGCCTGAATCGCTCGCCTCAAAGCATCACGGGAATCAACTCAATCCCGCGGCCGGTGCCCAGGTTCCGGGAGTATTGCTTCTGCTCGGCATCGTTCCAATGCTCGTGAACGCCGAGACTGCCGAGCCGGCGGGTGGCCGTGGCATGATCGGGGTCGTAGAACGTGCCCGAGGGCGGGGCGCCGGCCAGCGCAGCCTCGTGCAGGTAGTCGTCGGCGCCGGGCTGCCGGGGAAAGTCGTCCCGATCGGCCCAGAGGAAATCAAACGCCACGGAATCGACGGCCACCGCATCCTGCGAGGCCAGCAGGCTGCACGGCCATTGCCCGTCGAACGGCGGCACCTGCATCGGTTTCGGCTCGGCGTCGCGGGGGTGCACGCCGGAAAACAGCCCGTCTATCAGGTGCAGCACCGTCTTGCCGCCCAGGTGGGCATGGCCCATCAGGTCGACCAGCGTGCGGTACACGCCGGCCTCCTTCGCGAAGCAGCCCGGGTGCATGTTGTAGTAGCCCTCCTCGACCGGCCAACGCACCAGCGATCCCAGGTGGTTCTTCGCGCACAGCGTCACCCCGGAGCCCATGTGCGCCTTCAGGTTGGCGAAATTGATCAGGTACGTCGCCTCGGCGAAGCACGTGGGCACATGGTCCTGCCTGACCCCTTCCGGTCGGCAACTCCAGTGGAACGCGACGTCCGAGGCGGTCACCGCGGCCCGGCCGAACTTGCCGGCGTGATCCTCATAGCGCACTTGCGGGAACTCGCCGTGCAGGATGTCGTAGTACTCGTTGGCCAGGTTGGCCAGGGTGTCGCTGACGGTGATGTCGGCCGGGCGGACTCCGGCCTCGCCGGTAAGCTGCCGCAGCAGGGCGACAAGCAGTTGCGGCGCCGTGTTCATGTAGTCAATTTGCCGGGTCAGGGCGTAGGTTTCCGGATCGACGTTGGGGACGCGCCAGATCAGGCCGACCCAGTTGGGCTTGACGGCGACCTTCTCGCCCTTGCGGTATCCGGCGTCGCCGCGCCCGCCGGCCGCATTGAAGTGGCGAAACAGCCTCGCCCACGCCTCGGCGGGACGGGCCGCGCCGGCCAGTTCGCAAACGGCGTGCTGCATCATCGCGTCGGCGTGGTCCTGGCTGAGGTGCTCGGGCTGCCACCAGTGGCCGTGGCCCGGGCCTTGCCAGTCGAGCACCTCGGGGTCGCGCACCCATACCACGCGGCCCGGCCGAACGCCCTTCGCCTCACCCAGCGGCTTGAGCCGCTCGAGCGGCTCGGTTTCCGGCGCCGCCCCCCACAGCGGCTTGGCACTGACCGCGCCGGCCAGCGCCGCGGCCGTTCCCATGAAATGTCGGCGGCTAAGGCTGCTGTTGTCGGCGCCCGACTCAGGGTGTGCCCGGAGTGTGTCGTCGTGGGTATCCATGGCTTGGCTCCCGGAGAAAGAAGATGAAATGGACTGTCGCCAACCCCCATGTTATAGCCGATTCCGGAGGGCGCTGCATCGCCCGGTCCTGGTCGATCCGCCTTCCCGGCCGCTGTGCCGACCGGTACCATGGACGCACCCGTCCTCACGGCGAGGATACCTGCACCCCGGAGGGGGCGGCTTACCGCGAGGTCCCTGCTGCCCTTACGATAGAAGTTCCACACCCGTTCGCCGTTGAGCACGAATCCGGGGCGTCGTGCGGCAGCCCTGATGAAACACGAGCGATACATTAATACCTGGATCGTCCGAGCGGCATGCCTGTGCTCGTGGACGATGGTGACTGTCCTGCTCCTGACACCTAATCCAGCAGGACTGATGGGGATGGCGGAAGTGCCTCTTACCGGGTACGCGCTCCTGGCGCATACGGGCTCCTTCTTCCTGCTCAGCGTACTCACATTGGCCAGCCGGCTTCCCCTTTCTGTGCCGGCAACGCTTGCGGTGCTGGTGGTCTACGGAGCAAGCGTGGAGCTGCTTCAGGGACTGGTGCCGCGCCGCACGGTTTCGTTCGCCGACTTCGTGGCGAACACCCTGGGAATCGCAATGGGCGCAGCGGCCTACGCCGCCGCCGATTGGTATCGGCGACGGCGTATCCAAGAGCGTTGAGTGGGCCCGTTGCTAGCGCTCGCCCCCCCCGGGTGGTGGAGTCTGCGCCTGCGAGACCACGCCCGGCCGAACCCGCTTTTGAACGTCGGTTTCCAACACGCCGAACGTGGCTTCGTGGCGCTGGATCGTCAGCGACAACGCATGCAGCATCCGCTTGGCCGTGTAGAAGTTGGTGATAATCCGCTGCGTAACGGGGATCGGGCTGGTAGGCACCCCGAATGGCTGCGAGTTCACCCCGAAGTCGATGATCAATTCTTCCGGCGTGCCGGTGACGCGACAAAAGTTCGCGTAGGTTGCCGATGCTCTCGAATCGTCGATCTCGACTTGGGGGCGCTGTTGGGCCTGCTGGGGCGCGCCCGGCTGACCTTGCTGACCTTGCTGACCTGGGCGGCCTGTCGGCGCCGACGCTTCGGTGGGTTTCTTTTCCGGTTCTTTCGCCACAATCTTTCTCCTCATTAAATGAGTGTGTGCAGCATGCAACAGGCGCCCCGCCGATCGGGGCACTTGCCATCCGCCTCCATTACACGAGACAAGATGCTCAGTATAGGAGAATAGCATTTCCTGTTGAATGGGGGGCGAAACTGCTCAAAAGAAATGCGGTTCGCTAAAGTGTTTGGCAAATTGTTCCGATTATATTGCCGGCGTTGATTAGCAAGAGTTTGCGGGTCGGTTGTGCCCTCGTGCCCACTCCCCCTGGAAACGGCCAGAGGAGGCTGCACGTTCCGATCGGCGAATGGCGCAGGGCGCCGCATTGGGAAAGGGCGTCGTAACAAGACGCATGAGACAGGGCGTGCCGCTCGGAGTTCAATCCCAAGGCTCCCAATTGCACCAACGCCCCTACTTCCCCCGTTTGCCTGAGCCCCGAGGCCTCGGAACATGCCTTTCCACGTAAACTTCGGCCGATCCTGCCGCGTTGCCGTCCTGTTGCTGCTGGCCCTGGGCGGTTGCCGGTCGCTCGACTTC
>PWXP01000014.1 GCA_003561895.1 Planctomycetaceae bacterium
ACCCACGGCAGGGTCCAGCCCTGGACCAAGGCCGAGAGCACCACGACGAAGAACACCACGTCGAACAGCAGGGAGGCCTGCGGAAGCTCGGCCAGCAGAGGAAAGGTGGCCAGGGTGATCGGCACCGCGCCTTTCAGGCCCACCCACGAGAGAAACAGCAGTTCGCGCCGGTTGAACCGGAACCAGGGGGCGATCAGCGACACGGCGACGGGCCGGGCCACCAGGATCAGCACCACGCCGATGAGCAGTCCCTGCGGGCCGACGGCGATCAGCCGGCTTGGGAAGCTCAGCAACCCCAGCACGACGAACATGACAATTTGGGCCAGCCAGGCGGTTGCGTCGTGGTACAGGCGGATGCCGCGCTGGAACACGAGCCGGCTGTTGCCGATGACGATGCCGGCCAGGTAGGCGGCGAGGAACCCGCTCCCGCCCAGCCAAGCGGCCAGGCCGAAGGTGAGCAGGCCGAAGGCCGTCACGAGCACCGGATACAGGCCGGCGGCCTCGAGGTTGATCCGGTTGACCACCCAGACGGCCAGCCCACCCATGGCCAGCCCGACCGCCGCGCCCACCCCCATCTGCAAGACGAACAGCCCGAGCAGCGCCGGGCCGAAGGCCATCCGTCCCAGAAACAGTTCGATGCACCCGATGGTCAGGAAGATTGCCATGGGGTCGTTCGAGGCGCTTTCCACTTCCAGCGTTGCGGCGAGTCGCTTGGGCAGGGTGATGCCGCCGTGCCGCAGGATGGCGAACACCGCCGCCGCGTCAGTCGAGCCGACGATGCTTCCCAGCAGCAGCCCTTCCAACAGGGGAAGTTGCAGGATCCACATGGCCGCCAGGCCGGTCATCACGGCCGTCGCGAGCACACCGGCGGTGGCCAACAACAGGGCCGGAGGCCAGACGCGGCGGATCGACGCCACGGGTGTGCCCAGTCCACCGTCGAACAGGATGATGGCCAGAGCCACCGTGCCGATGCCATGGGCCAGCGGGTAGTTTTCGAACGCGATGCCGCCAATTCCCTCTTCGCCGGCGAGCATTCCCACCAGCAGGAACAGCACCAGCACCGGCAGCCCCAGACGGGCCGAAACCTTGCTCGAGGCGATGCCCAGCAACAGCAGGAGCCCGGCCAGCAGGATCAGGGTGTTGATGGGCATCATACGGGGGTTCTTCCGGTTTAGCGGTTGCGGGCACTGACGGTATAGCGATAGCGCCCCAATCGGTCAACCACCTCGGCAAATCCTCTCAACGTGGCCGGGTTGACGGGTCCACCGTCCCACTTCCATTATACCCGTGCGTGCCGCCTCCGGGTCGTGGGATACGCTTCCAGCGTGTCAGCTATCGGGTACACGTTTGGCGCGTCGAATGCTGTTGACACGCTGGAAGTGTATCCCACATATCGGCTTATGAGCCGCTGGCTCCGCAGACCTCGCGCCAGTACGCCCAGGTATCGGCAACGGTCTGTTCGAGCGGCACTTCCGGGCGCCAGCCGGTTTGCTGGCAGAGCCGGCTGGTATCGGCAACGGGTTCCTGCTTCGGTCCCGGTCGCGTTTCGCGGATGGGCCGGTCGGATCGGGCCAGGCGGCGGAGCAGGTCGAGCACCTCGCCGCTGCGGATCGGCCGGCCGGAGCCGACATTATACACGGTGCCCGGTTCACCTCGCTCGACCAACAGCCGGTAGGCACGGACCACGTCGCGAACGTCGCTGAGGTCGATGACCGCATCGCGCGTTTTCACTTCGACGGGCCCGCTGCCGCCTACTGCCAATTGGCGCGCCCATTCGGGGAGCATCATGCGAGGGCTTTGCCGCGGCCCGGTATGCTGAAACGCCCGGGCAACAACAGCTTGACAATCGCCGCGGCTGACGGCCGCCCGGACGATGTCCTCTCCGGCAAGCTTGGTGCGGCCGTAGGCGGTTCGAGGCCCGATGGGTGATGTTTCCCTGACGATCGGATTGCGGGCCTCCACCGGGGCGTACACCTTGGCACTACTGACAAACAGCAGCCGGGGGCGCGAGGCCAGCCCGGCGGCCAGTTCCACGACCCGTTGCGTGCCCTCCACGTTGACGGCCATCGCGGCGGGCAGCGGATCGTCGCGGCCGCAGTCTTCGGGTACGCTCAGGGCGGCCAGGTGGTAGATGGCCGAGGGTTGGAATGCTTCCATCCGTTGTCGTGCCGCGTCGCCCAATCCCGTTTCGGAGCCCAGGTCCCACGCGAGCAACTCAACCCGGCCTTGGATCCTCTCCGAGCTGTTGGGCTCCCACTGCCCCCCGGCCGCAGCGCCCAGGACGGCATCGCCGCAGGCAAGCAGACGCTCGGCCAGGAATCCACCCACGAAACCGGTCACGCCGGTTATCAAGGCTCGCTGTTGCGGAGAATGGTTCATGTTCGGCCGTGTGGCGTTTTGGGCGGAGCTGCAAGGGCAGCGGGCGGTCTACTCGGCGTCGCCCGCGTCCTCTTCGGCCGGCTCGGCGTTGCTTTCGCGGGGGACGCGTTTGACGGCCACCAGGTGGTCGCCCTCGGCAAGGCTCATAATGCGCACGCCCTGGGTGTTACGCCCGACTACGCTCACGTCGGCGGCGGAAACGCGCTGGAGTTTGCCCCGGGCGGTGATCATGAGCAGCTCGTCGTCGTCCTGCACGCGCACGATGCCCACTACCGGCCCGTTTCGTTCGGTGGTCTTGATGTCGCGAATGCCCTTACCACCGCGCCGCTGCGTGCGGTAGGAACGCTGCGAAACGCGCTCCTCGCCCTCGCCGTTGCCGTTGTCGGAATCGTTGTCGGAATCGTCTGCCTCGGGGCCGTTTTCGTCTCCTTCGGGCAGGTCGTCCTCGGGCTCGCCGGCTAGGTTGGAGCCGAACGGCGTCCGCTTGCCGTAGCCGTTCGCGCACACCGTGAGCAGGTACGCGTCGGGATCGGCCACGACCATGCCCACCACGTGGTCGCCGGGGCCCAGGCCGATGCCCTTCACTCCGCTGGCGTTCCGGCCCATGGGGCGGGCGTTGGACTGCGGGAAGCGGATGGCCATGCCCCCGGCGGTGGCCAGCAGCACTTCGTCGCCCGGTTTGACCACGGTCACGTCGACCAGTTCGTCGCCCTCGCGCAGCTTGATGGCGATGATGCCGCTGCGCAGCGGCCGGCGGTACGCGGCCAGGGGCGTCTTCTTCACCAGGCCGTTGGCCGTGGCCATGACGAGAAAATGGTCCGGTTGGTCGAAGTCGCGCACCGCGCGGCAGTCGGCAATCACTTCGCCCTCGGCCAGGTTCAGCAGGTTCACCACGGCGCGGCCGCGGCTGTCGCGGGCAAGCTGCGGCAGTTCGTACACTTTGCGCCAGTAGACCTTGCCGCGGGTGGTGAAGAACAGCAAGTAGGCATGGGTGCTGGCCACGAAGAGGTGCTCGATGGGGTCCTCCTCTTCGGCCTTGGCCCCCTTGAGCCCCTTGCCGCCCCGTCGCTGCCGGCGGTAGGCGGTCACCGGGGTCCGCTTGATGTAGCCGTTGCTCGAGATCGACACGACCATCGTCTCTTCGCGGATCAGGTCTTCGAGGTCGATATCGCCCAGTTCCTCGCCGCTGATTTCGGTGCGGCGCGGATCGGCGTGCCTGCGTTTCAGTTCCTGGAGGTCCGCCCGGATCATGTCCAGCATGATCTGCTCGTCCGCCAGGATGCGCAGGTATTCTTCGATGTCGTCGAGCAGCTTGCGGTACTCGTCGCCCAGTCGCTCCTGCTCCAGGTTCACAAGCTGGCCGAGGGTCATGCGCAGGATGGCGTCGGCCTGGACGGGGGTGAGGGTGTAGCCCTCGGCCCTGCCGCGTTCCGCAACGAAGGCGGCGAATCCCCGCTCGCCCAACGCCCGCTCCATCAAGGCCGCGGGGGTCTCGATTTGCATCAGCCGCTGCTTGGCCTCGGCCTGGGTCGACGAACTGCGGATGACCCGGATCACCTCGTCGATGTTCGCGTGCGCCAGCAGCAGTCCTTCGACCGTGTGCTTGCGCTGCCGCGCCCGATTGAGCAAAAACTGCGTCCGCCGGCGGATGACCGTCACCCGGTGCCGGATGAACTCTTCGAGCAGGCCCTTGAACGACAGCACCCGAGGTTTGCCGTCGACCAGGGCCAGGAAGATCAGCGAGAAGCTGTCTTGCAGCGGGGTGAACTGGTAGAGTTGGTTCAGGGCGACGTCGGGGTCGGCGTCGCGTTTCAGTTCGAGCACCAGCCGGACCGGCTCCTTCAGGTCGCTCTCGTTGCGGCTGGCCGCGATGCCGGGAATCTTCCCCTCCTGAACGGCCGCGGCGATGCGCTCTTCCACGCGGTCGCGGGCCTGCTGATAGGGGATTTCGTTGATGACGATCCGCTTGCGCCCCTTGCCGAACTCCTCGACCCGCGTCTTCGCCCGCAACACCACCGTGGCCCTGCCCGTGTGATACCCCCGCCGGATGCCGCTCCGGCCGCAGATGACGCCGCCGGTGGGGAAGTCGGGGCCCGGGCAAACGTCGAGCAGCTCGTCGATCGACACGTCGGGCTCGTCGATGACGCGGATCAGGGCGTCGCAGATTTCTCCGAGGTTGTGCGGCGGGATCGACGTGGCCATGCCCACCGCAATCCCCTGCGCGCCGTTGACCAACAGGTTGGGGAATTTCGACGGGAGCACGACCGGTTCGGTGCGCACCTCGTCGTAGGTGGGGACGTAATCGACCGTGTCGAGTTTCAGGTCTTCGAGCATCAGGGCGGCATACTGCGACATCCGCGCCTCGGTATACCGCATGGCCGCGGGCGGCAGCCCCGCCACCGAGCCGAAGTTCCCCTGCTTGTCGACGAGCACGTAACGCATGTTCCATTCCTGGGCCATGCGCACCAGCGTCGGGTAAATGACGCTTTCGCCGTGCGGGTGGTAGTTGCCGCTGGTGTCGCCGGAAATCTTCGAGCATTTCACGCGCGAGGCCCCCGGTGAAAGGTTCAGGTCGTTCATCGCCACGAGGATGCGGCGCTGCGAAGGCTTCAGCCCATCGCGCACGTCGGGCAGCGCCCGGCTGACGATGACGCTCATCGCGTAGGTCAGGTAGCTGCCCTTCAGCTCCTCCTCGATGGGCATAGCGAGCAGCCGGCCCTCGATGCCGGGCACCCCCTCGGGAGGTGGAATAGGTTCCGGCGGCTTCGGGGGGTCGATGTGCGGTCCATCCGGTGGCCCCGGTGGCAGGTTGTCGTCAGTCGACAATGCTTATCCTCTCATTCCAAGTGACCGTCCGTGGGAGGCTGTCATCCCTTCCGGCGAAGCGAAAAAACCAAGTCCGAAGTATACCCGTTTTCCACCGCCGCCACAACGGGCCCCATGTTGAAGTTTTGGAGTTGGAGTTCACGCTTTAGCGTGCCAGTGGCCAGTGGAACACGGATTGGCGGACCACCTGCCCGGAGCCGAGGTAAACCGGTTGCCCCCCGGAGGATTCCGCCGGTATAATCGAGTTCGGGGCGTGGGATGTCGGGTGCCGCACAAGGCAGTTCCCGCCCGCCGCGTCGGGAGAGACAAGATCATTAGCAGGCGGGCCCAGCCCGCCCCACCGGACACAGACCTATGGCCGAACAAGCGGGAGCCGTGGCAGTGGAGCCCCCGGTCGAAACCGCCCGGCGCCGCCGGCAGCGCGACGATGCGCGCCCTAAGCGCCAGCCGCGTTACAACGTCATCCTCTGGAACGACGACGACCACACCTACGCCTACGTAATCGCGATGCTCATGGAACTCTTCGGATACCCCCCGGAAAAAGGGTTTCAGATGGCCAAGGAGGTCGATACCACCGGCCGCGTCATCGTGCTGACCACCACCAAAGAGCATGCCGAACTGAAGCGCGACCAGGTCCACGCTTACGGCACGGACGCCTTGGTGGACGGCTGCCAGGGTTCCATGTGGGCGACCATCGAACCGGTGCCCGGCGACGAGTAGATGCCCACGCTCAAAACCATCACCCTCGGCTGCAAGGTCAACCAGTACGAGACGGAGTTCCTGCGCGAGGGTTTCCTCCGGCTGGGCTATCGCGACGCCGCCAACGGCGAGCCGGCCGACCTGTGCGTGGTGAACACCTGCACGGTTACCGCCCGGGGCGACGCGAAGAGCCGCAAGGCCATCCGGCAACTCGCGCGCGAGAACCCCGCCGCCGAAATCATCGCGACCGGCTGCTACGCCACCCGCGCCGCCGAGGAAGTGGCCCGGCTGCCCGGCGTCGCCGAAGTGATCGCCGACAAGGCCAAATTGCCCGACCTGCTGGCCCGGCGCGGGCTGGAGGCCGTTCCGACGGGCATTGCCGGGTTCGGCACGCGGCACCGGGCGTACGTGAAGGTGCAGGACGGCTGCCGCATGCCGTGCAGCTACTGCATCATCCCGCAGGTGCGGCCCCGGCTGCAAAGCCGCTCCATCGACCAGATAGCCGACGAGGTCCGCCGCCTGGTCGAGGGTGGGGGACTGTCCCAATTTTCACGGCGTCTCGGGCAGGCGGCCCCGCCGGTCGAGCCTTCCACCGCGAAAATGGAGCGGTCCCCTGCCGCTGGACCCGATTCACAGGTCGGCCACCGCGAGATCGTCCTCACGGGCATCCATCTGGGCCACTACGGCGCCGACCTGCCGTCGCCCGCCCCCCGCCTGGCCGACCTGGTGCAGCGGCTTGCCGAGTTGCCGGGCGATTTCCGCATTCGCCTTTCCAGCCTGGAGGCCGCCGAGGTTGACGACCGGCTCGTGGGCCTGCTGGCGGCGTTCCCTTCGCGCTTATGCCCGCACCTGCACCTTTCGCTCCAGAGCGGCTCCGATGCCGTGCTGCGGCGCATGTGCCGTCGCGATACGGCCGAAGCCTTCCTCGGCCGCTGCCGGCAGATCAGCCAGCGGCTCGACCGTCCGGCCCTCACGACCGACTTGATTGTCGGCTTCCCCGGCGAAACCGACGCCGACTTCGCCGCCACGTGCCGGATGGTCGAGCAGGCCGGCTTTGCCAAGGTGCACGTCTTCCGTTTCAGCCCCCGCGGCGGCACGCCCGCCGCGGCCATGGGCGACCAGGTTCCCGATACGGTCAAACGGCACCGCATGGCCGCACTGGAAACCCTTGCGCGGCACGTGCGGCGGCACTACCTTGCCGGCCTCCTCGGCCGGCCGTTGCAGGTTCTGGTGGAAAC
>PWXP01000242.1 GCA_003561895.1 Planctomycetaceae bacterium
CACCGTTCCGCACCGTTCCGCACCGTTCCGCACCTAGAAACGGAAGAGTTGAAAAGGTAACCGTTCCCGGGGGACTGTCCCAATCTTTGCGGCGGAGAAGGTATTCCTCATGGATAACGCTGTATTCGCTGCGAAAATGGCACTGTCCCCTTCGTCGCCCGCCACCGTACCCAGAGGGCCGACCCCCCCCAAGCGGCGTAGGCAACTCTCCGCGCCGCAACGCTAGGAACGGTTAATATTATCCGTGGTCCTCGTTACCCAAGAGTCCTTGATGGATCCGCTGCGAATGTGCCTGGCGCTCGGACCGGTTGCGGTGTATATGCTCGTTTTGGGGGGGATGAATCTCTCGCGCCGGCCCCTGGTCGTGTCGGGAATTCGCGATACCGCGGCGCTGGGGCTTGCCATTTCCGGGCTGGCGCTGGTCGGGCCGTTGGAATTGTTCGTTCCCGGCGCGGCGGTGATCCGTTACGGATGGCTCGTGTGGCCGCTGCTGGTGGCCTTCTACGTCATGTGCGTGGTGTTGACGCTGCTGCTGATGCGGCCCCGGTTGATCGTGTACAACGTGTCGGCCGACGAACTGCGGCCGATCCTGGCCGACCTGGCCGCGCGGCTCGACCCCGATGTCCGCTGGGCCGGCGACAGCGTAGACCTGCCCAGCCTGGGCGTTAGCCTGCACTTCGAGCCGTCGGTCTGGATGCGCAATGTATCGCTGGTTTCCTCGGGCGGGCAGCAGGATTACCTGGGCTGGCGGCGGCTGGAGCAGGAACTGTCGGCCACCCTGGCCCCCATCGAACTGCGGCGCAACCCGCGCGGCTTCAGCCTCCTCAGCGCCGGTACACTCATCCTCGCCTGGCTGGTCCTCAACATCGCCCGCGACCCGCAAGCCGTCGGGCAGGCGCTGATCGACCTGCTACGGCTATAGGGGGCAGGAACGCTGGTTCTTTACCCGCTTCAACGGATCGTCCTCACAAACCGCCTTGGCCGTCACGCCGGTTTCCGATATACTGGATGCCCCGACAATCGCCTCGCCGCCCCGAAACAAGATACCCGTGAAAGAGCTTCATCTGGCCTGTGTGGTCGGCGCCCGGCCGAACTTCATGAAAGTGGCGCCCCTGCTGCGCGCGCTGGCGCCGCTGGGGCAGATGCGCGCCACGCTGGTGCATACCGGCCAGCATTACGACGCGAAGCTCTCCGACGTCTTCTTCGACGAGTTGGGTATGCCGCGGCCCGACGTGTCGCTCGAGGTGGGCTCCGGCAAGCACGGCTGGCAAACCGCCCGCGTCATCGAACGCTTTGAGGAGGTGCTGGAAAAGTACGCCGCGGCGGGCGAGCCGGTTGGCCGCGTGGTCGTGGTGGGCGACGTGAACTCGACCATGGCCGCCACCCTGGCCGCCGTGAAGCTCGGCGTGCCGGTCGCCCACGTCGAGGCCGGCCTGCGAAGTTTCGACCGCACCATGCCCGAGGAAATCAACCGCATCGTCACCGACGCGCTGTGCGACATGCTGCTGGTGTCGGAGCCGTCTGGGGCGGCGAACCTCCGCCGCGAGGGGCACCCGGAGGAGCACGTCCACCTGGTCGGCAACGCGATGATCGACACCCTCCTTCACCTGCTGCCGATGGCCAAATCGCGCGACACGCTCGCCCGGCTCGAACTCCGGCCCGGCTGCTACGGCGTGGTCACGCTGCACCGCCCCTCGAACGTCGACCGGGCGGAAACCCTTAGGCCGCTGCTGGAGGTGCTCATCGAGGCGTCGGCCGAGTTGCCGCTGGTGTTCCCCGTCCATCCCCGCACCCAGGCGTGCATCGAGCGGTTCGGCCTCGGACGGCGGCTGGCCGCCGCGCCGGGTATCGTCCGCACGGAACCGCTGGGCTATCTCGACTTCTTGGCGCTCAGCTCGCAGACGCGGGTGATGGTGACCGATTCCGGCGGGCTGCAAGAAGAATCGACCGTGCTGGGTATCCCCTGCCTCACCGCACGCTTCAACACCGAACGGCCCGTCACCGTCGAGCAGGGCACCAGCACCCTGGTGGGGAACGATCCGAAGAAGCTGCAGGCCGGGCTTCGCGCCGTGCTCGACGGCTCGTACAAACAGGGCCGGTGCCCCGACCTCTGGGACGGCCGGGCGGCCGAACGCATTGCCCGGGTGATTGTAGAAGCGTGAATGGGGACTGTCCCCTTCGCCTGAACGGAGTAATACGGAACCATGCAAACCATCCTCGTGACCGGCGGCGCGGGCTTCATCGGAAGCTGCTTCGTGCGGCGGTGCGTCGAAGACCGGTTCGCCCGCGTGGTCAATCTCGATAAGCTCACCTACGCCGGCAACCTCGACTCGCTCGGTCCGGTGCTCGGCGCCCCCGACCACGTGTTCGTCCAGGCCGATATTGCCGACCGTGCGGCGGTCGACGGCGTGTTCGCCGAGCACCGCCCCGCGGCCGTGGTCCACTTCGCCGCCGAGTCGCACGTCGACCGGTCCATCGACGGGCCGGCCGAGTTCCTGCGCACCAACGTGCGGGGCACGTTCCACCTGCTCGACGCCGCGCGGCATTTCCTTCACGGACTGCCGGCGGCGGGGCGCGAGGCGTTCCGCTTCCTGCACGTCTCGACCGACGAGGTGTACGGGTCGCTGGGCCCTATCGGCCGGTTCACTGAAACGAGCCCCTACGACCCCAGCTCGCCCTACGCCGCCTCGAAGGCCGGGGCCGATCATTTCGCCCGCGCGTACCACCGCACCTACGGCCTGCCGGTGATCGTGACGAACTGCTCGAACAACTACGGCCCGTACCAGTTCCCCGAAAAGCTCATTCCGCTGATGATCCTCAACGCCCTCGAGGGCAAGCCGCTGCCGGTGTACGGCGACGGGGGAAACGTGCGCGACTGGCTGTACGTCGAGGACCATGCCGAGGCGCTGCGGCGCGTGCTGGAGGCGGGCCGGCCCGGCCAAACGTACAACATCGGCGGAACCAGTGAGCAGCGGAACGTCGACGTGGTCGAGGCGATCTGCCGCGTGGTCGACCAACTGCGCCCCGGCCTGCCGCACGCCCCCTGCCGGAAGCTGATCCGCTTTGTGACCGACCGCCCCGGCCACGACCGACGCTACGCGATCGACGCGGCGAAGATCGAGAACGAATTGGGGTGGCGGCCCGCACACGACTTCGAGTCGGGCCTGCGGGCGACCGTGGCGTGGTACCTCGAGAACCCCGGTTGGGTCGAGCGCGTCCAAAGCGGCAAGTACCGGCGCGAACGCCTGGGACTGGCGGAAACATGAGGCTATGACAAAACCACAGAAGCACGGCGCGCCTGCTTCCGAAAACGACTTACCTGAAACCCGCGTGGCGCGGCAGGTGGGCCTGGCGCCTCTGCCGGCCGACCTGCGCCTTTCGGTGGTGGTGCCGGTGTACAACGAGGCGGCCACGGTCGAGCAAGTGATCCGCCGCATCCGCCAGCACGCCTGCGCCGTCGAAATCGTGGCGGTCGACGACGGCAGCGCCGACGGGACGGCCGAGGTGCTAGCCCGGCTGGCCGCTGAGGGCGAGAGGGGCAATCTGGTGGTAATCGGCCACGAGCGAAACCGGGGCAAGGGTGCGGCGCTGCGCACGGGCTTCGCGCATGCAAGCGGCGACATCGTGCTGATCCAGGACGCCGACCTGGAATACGACCCGGCCGACTACCCCCGCCTCGTGTGGCCCATCCTCGAAGGTAAGGCCGACGTGGTGTACGGCACCCGCTTCTCGACCGCAGTGCCCCACCGCGTGCTGTACTTCTGGCACGCGGCGGCGAACCGGCTGCTGACGATGCTCTCGAACCTGACGACCGACCTGAACCTGACCGACATGGAAACCTGCTACAAGGTATTCCGCCGCGAGGTGATCGAGGCAATCCGGCCGACGCTCCGGGAGGAGGCGTTCGGCATCGAGCCCGAGCTGACCGCCAAGGTCGCGCGGCGCGGCTACCGGGTGTACGAAGTGGGCATCAGTTACAGCGGGCGCACCTACGCGGCCGGCAAGAAGATCGGCCTGAAAGACGCTTTCCGCGCCGTCTGGTGCATCTTCCGCTACTGGCACTGGGACTAGTGTGGAAAGTCGGGGTCAGGTCTTGAGGAAGCCTTACAATGCGCATCGCCGCCGAACCGCCGCGCGCAAGGCAACCCAAAGCCGGGGTTTGCGGACTCGGCTTGCGCGGCCGGCGGGTTACGCCCAACGCAGCGGATCGCGCTCGCGGCGGGCGGGCCAGATGGTCACGTCGGGGAACTGCTCCCGCAACACGTCGGCCAGGGCCTCCAGGGCGAAGCGCTCGCTGGCGTAGTGGCCGGGCAGCAGCAGCCCCACGCCGGCGGCCTCGGCTTCCAGGCAGGTATGGAACCGGGCCTCGCCCAGCAGGAGGCAGTCGCAGCCGGCGTCGACGGCCGGGCGCAGCAGGCTGTCGGCCGCGCCGCAGGCGACGCCCATCAGCCGCACCCCGCGCTGCAGGTCGCCGACCACGGCAATCTGCTCGATGCCAAGAAACGCCTTGACTCTTTCGGCCAGTTCCGACAGGGGCGCGGGCTCTTCAAGCCACCCGGCGCGGCCGGCGCCCAACGCGCCCTCGCCCGGCACGAGCGACCCGACGCCGCGCAGGCCGATCCCCCGGGCCAAGCGCTGGTTGATCCCCTCGGCCGCCGAATCGAACGCCGTGTGCGCACTGTACACCGCCGTGCCCGCGGCGATCAGTTCCAGCAGCATCGCCCCGGCGGTCGTGTCGGTCGTAATCCGGCGGACGGGTTGAAAGGGCAAGGGATGGTGGACCACCACCAGTTCGGCCTTGTGCTCCACGGCTTCGGCCACCGTCGGCGGCGTGAGCGTCAGGCAGGTCATCACCCGCGCGACGGGGCGCCGGCGGCCGCCGACGAGCAGACCGACGTTGTCCCAGTCTTCGGCCAAGGCCGGCGGGGCCAGGCCTTCGAGGAAGGCGACAAGATCGCGAACGGTGGGCATAGTACTCCCTGAGACTGTTACGAATCGAGTTCCTTCCGGACGGACGCAAGGGGAGTGGCGGGCGCGTCGCCCTCTTCCGCCTTTGCTGCGCGCAGCTCCTTCAGGTCCTCCAAGTCGTGAAGATGCTCCTGAATGGCCACAAATTCTTCATAAGGCAGAATGACGAAGACTTTCTTGCCATCCTTTTCCAGAATGTTCGGGTCAAGCGTCAGCATAGTCACCCCGCCAGCAGCAGCTTGGCCGGCAATTGGAGGTAGTCAATCACGGTATTGAGGAAGCGGCCGGCCGTCGCGCCGTCTACCAGGCGGTGGTCGTAGGAGAGGCTCAGCGGCATCATCAGCCGGGGCACGACCTGCCCCTCGCGCACGGCCGGCTGCCAGCGGGAGCGGCCCAGCAGGAGAAGGGCCACCTCGGGGTGGTTGATGATGGGCGTGCTGTACGCGCCGCCGATCGCGCCAAGGTTGCTCACGGTGAACGTGCCGCCGCGGAGGTCCTCGACGGCGAAGTCGGCATTGCGGGCGCGGTCGGCGATGTAGCCGATTTCGCGGGCGAGGCGCGCAATACCCATCCGTTCCGCCCCGCGGATGTTCGGCACCACCAGCCCCCGCGGCGTATCGACCGCAATGCCCAGGTTGACGTACCCCTTGTAGACGACCTGCCCGTTCTCGTCGTCGATACTGGCGTTGACGGCCGGATGCTGCTGGACGGCCAGCGCCACGGCCCGCAGCACGAACGGCATGGCCGTCAGCTTCACGCCTTCGCCCAGGTAGCCGGGCGGCACGCTCTTGCGGATTTGTTCGAGGTCGGTCACGTCGGCGTCGTCGAAATTGGTCACGTGGGGGATAATCGACGCGGAGCGGGCCATCTGCTCGGCGATGGCGCGGCGGATGCGCGGCATTTTCTCGCGGCGCACGGGGCCATACTGGTCCTGGCCGGGCTCGCCGGGAGGCGTAACCCGCTCAGGCGGGCCGGCCACCGGGGCGGGCTCTTCGCCCGCCGCCTTCACGTCGTCGACGGTAATACGACCCCGCTTGCCGCTGCCGGCCACCCGGGCCAGGTCGACGCCCAATTCGCGGGCCACCCGCCGGGCCGCGGGACCCGCCGGCAGGGGGCCGGTCGGCTCCGGCTTCTCGGCTCTCTTTTCGCCGGTCTCCTTTGCTTTCTCCGCTTTCTTGGACTTCTCTTCTTCGGCGGGTTCCTTTTCTTCGGCGGGTTCCTTGGCCTTCTTCTCCTTGGGCTCCGCCGGTTCCTCGGAAGGTTCTTTCTCGCCTTCGACGGTCAACAGGGTTTGGCCCGGCTCGACCGTATCCCCCTTTTTCACATGGACCTTGCTGACCTTGCCGCCGAACGGGCACGGCACCTCCACGACCGCCTTGTCGGTTTCAAGCTCGATCACACCCTGGTTGGGCTCGATCTGCTCGCCTTCGCGCACCAGGACGTTTACCACGTCGCCATTCTCGATGTTCTCGCCCAGTTCGGGCAGTTTGAATTCGTTTGCCATGATCGGTTCTTCCAAATCGTAGTAGCCGTAGGGAGGGTGGTTCCGTGCGCGTAGCGGACAGGTTCACCCACGCGTTGCAAAGTGTTTAGTTATGTTGTTCCGGCGCGTGGGTGAACCCGGCTCCTCTGACAGCCGGAACCACCCACCCTACACCTAAACTCTGACCGGGTTCGGTTTTTCCGGGTCGAGCCCGAGGGTCTTGACGGCCTGGGCCAGTTTCGTTTTGGGGTACTTGCCTTGCCGGACGAGTTCGCTGAGGGCGGCCAGGGCGATGTTCTCGGCGTCGACCTCGAAGAACCGCCGCAGCTCCTTGCGGGCCTCGCTGCGGCCGAAGCCGTCGGCGCCGAGCACCGCGTAATCGGGGCCCGCCCAGGGGGCAATGGACAACCCCACCGCGCCGGCGTAATCGAGCGCCGCCACAACCGGCCCTTCCGCCCCGTCGAGCACCTGCCTCACGTAAGGCACCCGCAGCTCGCCGCCCGGGTGGAGGCGGTTGAAGCGGTCGCAGTCGCGCCCGTCGTAGTACAAGGCCTTGTAGCTGGTCACGCTGTACACGTTGCTGCCCACGCCGAACTGCGACTCGAGGATCTCCTGGGCCCGGAGCGATTCGCGCAGGATGGCCCCGCTGCCGAAAAGCTGCACCTGGGGCTTTTTCGGCC
>PWXP01000424.1 GCA_003561895.1 Planctomycetaceae bacterium
ACGCTTTAGCGTGCCGTTGGAGTTCACGCTTTAGCGTGCCGTTGGAGTTCACGCTTTAGCGTGCCGTTGGAGTTCACGCTTTAGCGTGCCGTTGGAGTTCACGCTTTAGCGTGCGCGCCAAGCATGAGCCAAAGCCGGCACGCTAAAGCGTGAACTCCAACCGCAAGCCCGTTTCCGCCGCTAACCCTATGTTGGGGGCGATGCGCCTCGGTGTGTCGCTCGCAAGCGAACGACCTATGCGATACGCAAGCCGCTATCACACCGGGTTCACGCTCATGGAACTGCTGATGGTCATTGCGCTGGTGGGCGTTCTGGCCGGACTGGTTCTCCCCAGTGCCGAGCCGAGCGTCAACGATCAGCTCCGTGCTACGGCCCGCATCCTGGCCACCGACCTGGCGTACGCGCGGAGCCTGGCGGTGACGAACAACAGCCGGTACCGCGTCATGTTCGACGTGAAGCGGAATCGTTATATCCTCGAACACAGCGGGGTTAACGCGAACCTTGACTTGTTGCCCGATTCGCCGTTCAGCCGGGCCGCCGGCCCGCAACGGCAGATTGTCGTGGCGCTGGACGAGTTGCCGCGCCTCGGCGTGCCCGTGCGGCTGGAAGCCGTACTCCAGGACCGCGAATCGATTGCCGAGGTCGAGTTCAAACCCCTGGGCGAGACGACGACGGCGGCGGAGGCCACCATTTGGCTGGGCGCCGGCGGCGATGCCCGGAAACGTTACATCCCCGTGACCGTTCACCCGATTACCGGCCATGCGGAGGGGGGCAGCAGCACCGAGTCGGGGCCGGCGGTGCGGTTGCGGCTGGTCGGCGCCAGCCCGTAACTGGAAACACCGTTCCCGGTACACACGTCAAACCCACGATCAAATCAGGAATCTCCACATGGTCAGCGTGCTGAAACCCCGCACCGGTCCGATTGGCGTTCACGTCGGGAACCGCTCGGTGAAGCTGCTCCAGTTCGACGCGGCGGGTAGGCACGTCGTGGACGCGGCGCGATGGGACCTCGCCGCCGAGGCCGACGTGGAAGACGCCGTCCTGTTGGCCGAGGCCGTTCGGCGGGCGCGCGAAGGCCGCGGGTTCCGCGGGCGGCGGGCCGTGTTCTGCCTCGGCCCCCGCGACCTGTTCGTGCAAAACGTGCGCGTCAGCCAGGCGACCCCGGAGCAGATGCACGGAGTAGTGCAGTCCGAGGCGGCCGGCCGGATGCCGTTTCCCAGCCAGGAAGCCGAAGTACGCTTCGTCGAGGTCGCCGACGTGCGCCACGGGGGCGCTGCCCGCCGCGAGGTCATCCTGCTCGCCTGCCGCCGTCCGGTCATCGAGCGGATACTCGACGTGGCCGAACGCAGCGGCCTGATTCCCCTGGCCATCGACGTGGAGCCGGGCGCCCTGCTGCGCTGCTACGCCCGACAGTATCGGCGCGACGATGACCGGCAGCGGCAGCGGATGTTCGTCCACGTGGGCGGCGGCGCCACCGCCGTGGTCATTGCCCGCGGTACGCATGCGATGTTCGTCAAGTACATCGACTGCGGCGGCCACCACTTCGACGAGGCCGTGGCCGACTACCTCAAACTGCCCCTGCCCGACGCGGCGGCCCTGCGCCGTCACAGCGGCGACCGCCGCGCCGATCAGCGCGACCCCGAGGTCACCCGCAGCATCGAAGAGGCCGTGCGGCCCAGCCTCGACCGTTTGACCGGCGAACTGGCGATGTGCGTGCGCTACTACAGCGTGACCTTCCGCGGGCAGCCGGTCTCGCAGGTGATCCTCAGCGGTGGGGAGGCGAGCGACACCCTGCTGGAATGGCTGGGCGCGCGGCTCGGGCTGCCTTGCGAACTCGGAAACCCGCTGCGCAGCTTGGAGCCGGCGAATCTGACCGGCCGGATCGGGCAGTGGGATGTGGCCGCCGGCCTCGCACTGAAGGGATGGGAGGGAGAAAGTGGGCGGGCGGTGGCTGCCGGAACGGCCCGAAGGGCGCTTGGCGCCAAAAGCGCGTGAGCCCCGCTTCGCACCAAAGATCCTATTGCAAACAACAAACCATGCTCGACATCGATTTCCTACCCGCCCAGTACCACCACCGGCAGGCCCGGAAACGCTCGAAACCGTGGCAGGCCGTCGTAACGCTGACGTTTGCCGCGATTGTGGCCGTTGCCGCGGTCGGGCAGTTTCGGCAGCACGCCGCCCTGCGTGGCGAACTGGAATTGTTGGCGCCGCAGTATGAACAGGCGGCCGCCGCGAACGATCGCCTGGTGAAGCTTCGGACGGAATTGAAGGAGGTTCGGGCGGAAGCGGCCTTGCTGACCTATCTGCGCCACCCGTGGCCGCGCACCCAACTGCTTCGCGCCCTGCTGGAGCCACTTCCGGACGAAATTCTATTGAGCGAACTGGAGATCACCACCGGCGCGACGGCCGCGACCGGGCCCTCCCAGCGGCGGCGGTCCCGATCCGACGAGGAGGAAAAGGCCTTGGCCGCGCTCACCCCGGCCGGGCGCGACTTGGCCGCGCTGCGCGAGGAGGTAGACGCCGTGCCCACGGTCATTCGCGTCCGGGGCGCCACCAGCGACAGTGCGGTCTTGCACCACTATCTGGGCGCGCTGGCGCGCAGCAGCCTGATTCAGAAGGCCGAACTGGAGTCGATCGAGCGTAGCGAACGCGAGGATGGGCGGAACGTCCGCTTTCGGGCCACGATCATCGTGCGGCCCGGCTACGGGCAGCCGGGAGGACCGACCGGCCCCATAAAGCCGCGACCGCCGGTCGCGCCAACAATAAAACAACAAACTCGTGGATGATCACGGCGCGACCACCGGTCGCGGTTTTATATGATGCGTCATAACGTTAAACGCGGAAACTGGCGGGTCACCGTGCCGCTTGCAGCGGGCTCGATCGCGTACGTCGCCTTCGTGTTCCTGCCGGGGCAAGGGACCACTACGGAACTCCGCAGGCAAATCCGCGACAAGCAGGAACACCTCGCGCAGGCGCAGTCTGTCGGAGCGGCCTTGGTGGCCTCGGAAGAAGAACTCCGGATGGCCAAACAGCATCGGGCGCAGTGGCGGAAGAACGTCCCGAGGGTCGCCCATCTTTCCGAACTGTTCGCCGGCATTCACGGTGTGGAAAAGCGGTCGGGAGTTCAAACGGTCCGATTCGACCCCCAGCCGGTCGTCCGCCGGGCTTACTTGAGCGAAGTGCCCGTTTCCTTGGGCTGTGTCGGCGCCTTCGCCGAGGTGTTTGCGTTGCTGTACGGCTTGGAGTGCCTTCCGGTGAAAGTTTGGGTAAAAAGAATGCATTTGGAAAAGGTAGGATCGGATAGCGGCAATGTGCAATGCAGGGTCGATTTGTTGATCTTTGCCGATAATCGGGAAAAAAAGGATTACGTCAAGAAGTCCAATTAGCCGATAATCCCCAGGAGACGTGCTTCGGTACGCGCATCGCGGCCAGGCACACCCGTAATTGTGAAGCTGGGAAAGATAAGTAGAAAACTGCGGCGCGAAGTCGGTGCCCATCCGGTGAAGGCTGCCGTCCTGGGTATCCTTTGCTTGGTGGCCTTGTGGTTTTGGGCCCCCCTTTTGCAGGGCTGGTTGACGCCCCGGCGCCCCGGCTCGACGGCGAGCCAGGCGGTACAGCCCGGCACGCCGCAGAGACCCGGCGGCTCGCCAACCGCCCTTGCGGTTCCGGCTCCCGATTCCGACTCGAAGACAGCCGTTTACCCCTGGCGGCAGATTGTGCAATGGATGGAGCAGGACCCGCGCACCCGACCCGTCGCTCCGGCGCCGGAAACCGGTCAACCGGCCGCGGGCTTGGCCGACGATCAGTGGCTGGGGAAGCCGTTGGACGCGGGTTTTCGCGATCCGTTCTTCCGGTCCGAGCCGGCCGAGAAGGAACAGGCGAAGGAAGCGGCGGCCGAGGCGCCACCGGCTCCGCCCGCCGTCCGTCCCCAGGACCTCGGAGCATCGGTCAGTGGTATCATTTCCGGACCGGACGGCGGCGCGGCGGTAATCAACGAGCGGACCTACCTCGAGGGCGAGGAGGTTCTCCTGCGGAAAGACGGGATGGCGTACGCTTTTCACGTGGCCGAGATACGACCCGGCACGGTGGTGCTCACCCGGGATGGGGCGAGATACGAATTGGACATACAGAAGGCGTCATGGAAGACCGATGAACCGATTCCATAGCATTTTACTTGTGGGTACGTTTGCAGCCGCCGGCGTGGCGCTGGCGATTGGGGTGGGGGTCAGTGCGAGTTCGATGCCCGGAACGATCCCCCGGACGCTCGCTTTTCCCAGGCGGGCTGAGCCGGCCGAACTCGAGCCGGCCGAACTCGAGCCGGCCGAACTCGAGCCGGCCGAACTCGAGCCGGCCGAACTCGAGCCGGCCGAGCCCGCTAAGCCCACGGTGCCCACGGTGCCCGCTGTGCCCGCTGTGGCGGCTAAGCCCGCTGTGCCCGCTAAGCCCGCTGTGCCCGCTAAGCCCGCTGTGCCCGCTGTGGCGGCTCAGCCGGGCGATGTGGACGAGTCGGGTGGTTCGTGCGATTCGGATCAACCGGACGAGCCGGGCACTCCTGCCGTTGCCGCGAAGGACGATCCGCCGCAAGCCGCCTCGCCGTGCGCGCGACCTGCGGACGACCTGCCCAAGCCGCCCTTCCCCAAGAAGACGTTTGCCGCGGCCGACACCGCCGCGGAGCCGCCCGTCGTGCAGCTCGGCCTGCCGGCGTTCGCCGGCGAGCCCCCAGCCGAGGCTCCGCCGCAGCCGGTCGCGCCCGCTTTGCCGTATGCCGGGCAATTCCCGCCGGAGGCCATCCGGGAAATCCTTCGGCAGGCCGTGGAACCGCGCCGCGAGGAGCAGCCGACGGCCCAAACAGAGCCTCCGGCGCTTCCGGAAGCCGCTGTCGCGCCCCTCTCACCCGAACCGCAGGCCACGCCGGTGGAGCCGTCATCGGCGGGCGACGCCAGGATACGCGACGAGGACGACGGCCTGTTCACCATCCACATTCAGAATGAAGAGATTCGCCGAGTATTGGAGCTGCTGGGCGCCCACGGCAGGATCAACATCCTCGCCAGCCCCAGGGTGCAGGGGACCGTTTCCGCCACGCTTACCGACGTGAGCGTGGAGGACGCGCTGGACGCGATTCTGCGGGCGAACGGCTACCAGGCCAAGCGGGACGGCCGGTTCGTTTTTGTGGGCACGGCGAGCGATTTCGTCGCGCTGGAGCAATCGTACGACCGGATCGCCACCCGCATCTTCCGGCCGAACTACATCACCGCGGCCGAACTTCAGAAGCTCATTGCACCGCTGTTGACCGACGGGATCGGCGTTTCCAGCGTGTCGACCCCGGCCGAAAGCGGCATCGCGGCCGACGGCGGGGCGGTGGGTGGCGATTCGTTCGCCGGTGCCGAGGCCGTCGTGGTGCGCGACTACGAGATTGTGCTCACGCAAATCGACGCCCTCGTGGCCGACGTGGACGTCCGGCCCCGCCAGGTGCACATCGAGGCCATGATCCTGAGCGTGGCGCTGAAGGAGGACGACGAATACGGCGTCAACTGGCAGTTCCTCCGCGACAGCGGCCACGTGAAATTCGGCGTCGGCGACCCGGCCCAGACCCTGGCCACTTTCGATTTCGAGAGGGGGGCGATGAAGGTCGGCTTCCTCGACCGCAACCTGGGCGCGTTCCTCACCGCCTTGGAGTCCATCGGCGACACCAGCGTCATCGCCAGCCCCCGGCTGCTGGTGCTCAACAAGCAGCGCGCCAACATCCAGATTGGCGATCAGAAGGGGTACATCAGCACCACGGTGACCGAAACGGTGGCTACCGAGACGGTCGAATTCATGGAAACCGGCACTATCCTCCGCATCCGGCCTTTCATTTCGACCGACGGAATGATCCGCATGGAAATCCATCCGGAACTCTCCAAAGGCGAGGTCCGCGAGATAGGCCGGTTCACCATTCCCGAAAAACAAGTGACCGAAGTGACCACCAACGTCATGGTCCGCGACGGGTCGACCGTGGTCATCGGCGGGCTAATGCGCGACGAAGTGGCGGTGACCAAGAGCCAGTTGCCGTTGCTCGGGAATCTGCCCCTGGTCGGGTTCGCGTTCCGCAGCAGTACGGAAACCACTGAACGCCAGGAGGTGCTGGTGCTCATTACGCCGCACATCGTGTACGAGCCCGACATGGGCAGGGAGGGCGAAAGGGCGGTGGCCGAGTTCCAATACCGGCACGAGGTGATCGGTGAAAGGCTCCAGCCGTTCAACCGCCGCCACGTCGCCCAGCGCTACTACCGCCTCGCCCGCAACGCCTGGGCCCGCGGCGACCGCCGAACGGCCCTGCGCCAGGCCGAGATGGCGGTTCATTTCCTGCCGGGCTACCAGGCGGCCATCGACTTGCGAAATGAGATCTGGGTGGGTCGGCCGTGCGGCGGTGCCGCGGTTCCTCAGTGGCCGGCCTCGATGTTGGAGCCCGACTCGCCTAGCAGGCCGCACATCGCCGACTGGCTCCCCGAGGAACCACCCGAGGAACCGCCCGAGAAACCCGAGCCGCCGGCGGCGCCGCGGCCCGGGCCGGCCCATCCTCTGGACCCCGGCGCCCCCCACAAGAACCTCTCCAGGCCGAAGAGACTGCCGTGAACCGGCGGGCTGCCGTGTTTACGAGACCAAAGAACGGCACGCGGCGTGTATACGCACTGTCATGAATAATCCCGGATAGCGGCCGAACCCGCAAAGCCCGCGCAACCCGCTCCATGCGGCGCAGCGGCCTCGGCGCCCCACCCGGCCCCGCGGGGTTCTCCGGAGCCACCGCCTGGCCAACAACCGCCTGGCCAACAACCGCCTGGCCAACAACCGCCTAGCCAACCATGCTACTCTTTCGCCGCGCGCGCCCGGCACCGCGCATTGTAACCGTTCACGGGGCGGCGCGGGCTTTTTTCTCTGCTCGATGCGAAGGGGACAGTCCCGTTTTCGCGGCGGAAACGGTCACTCATTGGGCAAATCGCCCTTTGCGCCGCGAAAATCGGGACAGTCCCCCTGTGAACGGTTAGGCGGTGTAAAACAATAAACTACCGGGAACTTCAAGCGTGGGATAGGCTTCCAGCCTGTCTTTTCCGGCGACAGGCTGGAAGCCTATCCCACGCAATTCG
>PWXP01000073.1 GCA_003561895.1 Planctomycetaceae bacterium
CCAAATTTGTTGCTATCGAGGCCTTGACCGCCATTGAGTTGCATGGCACACTGTGAATAGGTATGACAGCGGGATCGGTCAGCGGTTCTCGGCGGGGGCCATCGAGCCCTCGTTAGGGGTGGTCCCCGGGCGATTAGCTCAGTTGGTTAGAGCACTAGCTCGACAAGCTAGGGGTCACTGGTTCGAGTCCAGTATCGCCCACTCGACGTAAGGCTCTACTCAGAAACGGCTTGCGGGTGAATTCCGCAAGCCGTTTTTCGTTGGCGTTCGCTTCCTCGACCAGTTGGGGCGTGCGGTGCGGAAACGAGCCAGGCAGCCGATCCTGTTCAACGTGCCCTACGCGAACGAGTCGATATTCACGGCGCGGGTCGCCCGGAAATTGCACGAGAACCGCGATTACCACAACGAGCGGCTGCGTGCGTACTCCGCCGAGAACCGCAGCCCGCTTGCCTGGAAGCACGTCGGCAGTAGTAAGCGATGCCCCACCAGAGAGGCGGCTTGTTTGGCCCGCCCTACTTATCCGCAGAGTCGAGAGGTGCAGGTTCCGCGAGGGCGAGTCCCCTCCGCTTTCCAAGATCACGTTAGAGAAGGTCTTGCGGAGTTGAGGCAACATGTTGTCTAACCATGAGCCGCCTCTGGCAAGATAGGCAAGACACAAAGCCCCCTAGTTTTCCACCACGAGGTTTCATAGCCTTCTTCCGCAAATTTTCGCCGTAGCCGCGTTCGCCGATGCCGGGTAAACTATCGGCGTATTTACATTGTCTCGTGGTTGGATTGCCGGGTTGCTGCGCCGCTTGCGCGCCCGCTCGGGGCCCGGGGCGCCCGACAAGGCTGTGGGCGAGCCGGGCCGGTTCCAGCCTGCACCGACGTCGGGCATGGAGGCCCCACGATGCCGAACCGGCCGTTTCGCTTTCTTCACGCCGCCGACTTCCACCTGGAAATGCCGCCCCACGGGCTGGCCGAGGTACCGGAGCACCTGGTTGACCTGTTCCTCGAAGCGCCCTATGCGGCGGCGGAACAGGTGTTCGAAACCGCCCTGACCGAGGACACGGCTTTCGTCGTCCTCAGCGGCGATTTATTCAGCCCCCAGCACACCGGGCCCCGCGGTCCGCTGTTCCTCGTCGAGCAGTTCGCCCGGTTGGCCGAGCGCGGGAAGCACGTCTATTGGGTGGGCGGCCGGGTCGATCCGCCCGAGGCTTGGCCGCCGGCCATCCGCCTGCCGGAGAATGTCCACCGCTTTCCGGTGGGCCGGGTGGAATCGTTCACCGCCCAGCAGGACGGCGAACCGCTGGCGTGCATCCTGGGCGCCGGGCGCGACGGCCGGCAGACGATCCGCGCGGCCGACTTCTCTCCGGCCCCCGGCGGCCTGGTCACCCTGGCCGCGGTCCACGGCACGGCCGATCCGGCGGCGCTGAAGCAGCGCGGGCTGCATTACTGGGCGCTGGGCGGGCGGCACGACCGCAGCACGCCGCTGGGCACCCCCACCCTGGTGCATTGGCCCGGCACGCCCCAGGGCCGCCGGCCGGCGGAGTCGGGCATGCACGGCTGCACCGTGGTCGACGTCGACGGGCAGGGCCGCCTGCGTACCACCCTGGCCACCACCGACGTGCTGCGGTGGCTGACCGAGCGGCTCGTGGTCGACGAGGCCACCAGCCGCGAGGCCCTGGAAACGCAACTCCGCGAACGAATGCACACCCTGGTCGAAACGAATCCGAACATCGAACTGCTGGTCTCGTGGACGGTCGCCGGCACGGGGCCCCTGCTGGGCAAGCTGCGGCGGGGCCCGTTGGCCGCCGACTTGCTCGAATGGCTGCGCGGCGAGTACGGCCGCCGCTCGCCCGCCGCCTGGAGCCTGAGTATCGAGGCCGAGCCCAGTGTGGCTCTGCCGCTCGAATGGCTGGAGCAGGAGACCATTCGCGCCGACTTCCTCCGCGCGATCCGGCATTACGAAACGAACCCCCAGGAAGCACTCGACCTGGAGGCGTACTTGCCCGAGGGCGAGCTGGCCGAGGCGCTCGGCCCCGGCGTTGCGCTGACTGAGAAACCGGCCCGCAAAAGGCTGCTGCACGACGCCGCCCTGCTGGGCGTGGACCTGCTTACCGGTGAGGAGGCCGAGTCGTGAGAATTAACAGCCTGACAATCGACGGTTACGGCGTATGGACCGGCCTGCGCGTTGAGCGGTTGGCCGAGGGCCTGAGCGTGCTGTACGGCCCGAATGAAGCCGGCAAGACGACGCTCCTGGAGTTCATCCGCGGGGCGCTGTACGGGTTTGGGGCCGGCCGGGCTCGCTACCTGCCGCCGCTGCGCGGCGGGCGGCCCGGCGGTTCGGTCGAGTTGATCAGCCCGCACGGCCGGTTCGCGCTCGATCGGCACCGCGAGCCGGGCCCGGACGGCACCTCCTGCGACGAACTCACCATGACCGCCCCCGACGGCATCCGGCAAGGCGAATCCATGCTCCGCGTCGTGCTGGGGAACCTCGACGAGGCCGTGTTCCACAACGTGTTCGCCGTCGGCCTGCGCGAGATGCAGGAGTTGGGCACGCTGAGCGACTCGAAGGCGGCGGAACTGCTCTACAGCCTCACCGCCGGACTCGACCGCGTGTCGCTCGTCGAGGTCATCCGCCAGTTGGAAACGTCGCGCAACCGGCTCCTCGACCGCCGCGGCGGAACGTGCGAAATCGGGCAGCTTGTCGAAGAGCGGGCCCGGCTGCGGGCCGAAATCGAGCAGCTTGCCGCCGGCACCCGGCGCTACGTGCACCTGGCCGCCCAGCGTGAGGAACTTGACCGCGAGGCCGCTCGCCTCGAAGAGGAACAGGCGGCCGTCGAGCAGCGCGCCCGCGTGGTCGAACTGGCCGGCACGCTTTGCGAGCGCTGGCAGCAGCGGGCGGGGATCGAGCAGCAGCTTTCCGTGCTGGCCCCGGCTACCGCCCTGCCCGAGGGGGCGGTCGAGCAACTCGACGCCGTCGTCGCGCGGCTGGGTAGGCACGAGGAGCGGGCCGGCGCGTTGGCCGCGCGCCGCCGGCAAATGAAACACGAGTTCGAATCGTTGGGCATCGACCGCCGCTTATGGCGGCAGGCGGCCCGCATCGAGGCCATGGTCGAACAGGGTTCCTGGATCGAGGCCTTGGAACAGAACATCGGCGAACTGCACTCGGAAGTGGCCAGCCTGGAGGGCACGCTACGGCGCGAGCGCGAGGCGCTGGGCTTTTCGGGCGAGGCGGCCGCCGACGCGCCCTCGCCCATCTCCGGGCAGGCGGTCCGGCGGCTGCGGGCGCCGGCGGCCGCGGTGCGCACGGCCCGCCAGCGGGTCGAAGAGGCCCGGCAGCAGCTTGCCGCGGCGGAAGAAGAGGCCGAGGCGCTGGGCCGGGAGATGCACTCGGCGCTGGCCGGCCGCAACGAACACGAGTTGGCCGGCGTGATCGATCAGGCCGGCACGAGGGTCTCGCAACTCCGCCGCCGACTGATGGTCGATGAGCGGCTCGATGAACTCACCCGATACCAGGCCGACCTCGAGGAACAAAGCCGCGATTACCTCCAGCGTCAGCTTCTGCCCGTGTGGGTGGTGATGGCTTTCGGCGGCTGCTTCGCGCTGGGCGTGGTCCTGGTGATGGCCGGCCTGTTCGTGCCCGCGTCGGTGACCGGCTCGTTCGGTTGGGCGATGACTGTGTTGGGAATCCTCGGCGCGAGCGCGGCGGGTGGCGGCAAGGTGCTGCTGGAGCGCTCCAACGCCCGCCAGCTTGAAGCCTGCCAGCGGCAAGTGGTCATGCTCCAGTCGCAGATCAAGCAGGCCGAGGAGGAGCGCGACGCCTTGGACGCGCAGCTCCCGTCCGGCGGCGGCCCCCTCGCCGCCCGGATGCAAGAGGCCGAAAAGGAACTTAGGGCGCTGGAGGAACTGGTGCCGATGCGCAGCAAGCGCGATACGTCGCGCGAGCAGGTCGAAGCGGCCGCGCGGGCGCTGGCCGAGTCGGAAGGCGACTTGGCCGCCGCCCGGCGCCACTGGGGGGAGGCACTGGCCGAGATCGGCCTCCCGCAGAAGCTCAGCCCAAAGCAGGTCCGCCGCACGGTGGCCCAGTGCGAACAGCACGGCGAGCTGTTCCGGCAGTGGCAGCGGCGCCGGGAGGAACTGGCCTTGCGCCGCCGGGAGCTGGAAAGCGTGGCCGGCCGCATCCGCGATCTGGCCGCCGAAGCGGGCGTCGGCTCGCCCGACGCCCAACCGGTTGTGCTGCTCGGGCAGCTCGACGCCGCCCTCGGCCGGCAGCGCGACCGCGTGGAACGTTACCGCCAACTCCGCCGCGAAGCGCGGCAACTCCGCCGCCGGTACCGCAGGCACGTCGAGGCCGCCAGTCGGCTGAAGCACCAGCGCCGGGCCCTGTTTCTCGAAGCCGGCGTCGAGGAGGAGCAGCAATTGCGCGAACAGGCTGTTCAGGCGGCCCGGGCGCTGATGCTCCGCCAGCAAGCCGACGCACTCGCCCGGGAAATTGAGGCGGCCGCCGCCGGCACCTGTCCCATCGAGGCGATCGGCAGGGAAATCGAAGAAGGCGAACTTGAAAAACGGCTCGACGAACTCCTCCTGCGGCTCGACGCCACCGAGAACCGGCTCCGGGAACTCTTCGAGCGGCGCGGGCAGACCAACGAACAGCTCAAAAACCTGGCCGCCGACCGGCGCCTCGCGCGCCGGCAGCTCGATTTGGCCACCGTCGAGTCCCGCTTGCAGGCGGCGCTGCGCCGCTGGCAGGCAGTCGCCGTCGCAAGCCGGGTGCTCGACGCCATCCGGGTCGATTATGAACGCGACCGCCAGCCCGAAACCTTGCAGGAGGCCTCCGGCTACCTCGACCGCCTCACGCGCGGCCGGTATCGTCGCGTATGGACCCCGCTGGGTGAAGACTCGCTACGGGTAGACGACGCCGAGGGCAATCCGCTTTCGGTCGAGACGCTCAGCCGCGGCACGCGGGAGCAGTTGTTCCTCGCGCTGCGCCTGGCCCTGGCCGCCTCATACGCGCGGCGCGGGGCTCCGCTGCCCCTGGTGCTCGACGACGTGCTGGTGAACTTCGACGCCGAGCGCGCCCGGGCCGCCGCCGAACTGCTGCGCGACTTCGCGGCCGCCGGGCATCAACTGCTGGTGTTCACCTGCCACGAACACGTGTTCAAGTTGTTCCGGTCGCTTGGCGTCGCCGCCGCCGAGTTGCCGGCCAATGCCGCGCCGAACCCGCCCGCCCTGGGCCTCACCGACGAGAAGCCGAAGCGCCGCCGGGCGAGCAAACCGAAGCCGCCCCCTGCCGCTGAGCCGGTAGCCGTCGAGCCCGGCGTCGCGGAACCGGCGGTGAAAGAGCCGGCCGCGCGGGCGGAGGATGCCGGGCAGGCGGACGACGAGCCGATCGACGATGAGATCGCCGCGGTCGAAGCCGACGATACCCCCGAGGCGGACCCCGGGCAGGACCAGAATATACCGTTCGCCCAGGACCTCGGCGAGCAGGACCTCTGGACGGATTCCGAGGACGGCGCGCAGCCGCGGCACGCCGTCCGCGTGTTCGACGCCGACTTCTTCAGCTCCGACGACGAGCCGGCCGATTCGTCCGATTGGAGCCCGCTCGGCGACCACGGCGACGCTGGGTTCGACTGGTACGAAGAGGAACCGGACGACGACGCCGACGACGCCTTTCCCGAAGAGGAAGGAAACAACGACGACGACGAGGAAGACAACGGCGAGGAAGAGTACGGCGAGGAAGAGTACGACGAGGAAGCGGCGCACCACGACGAAGAAGTATACAACGAGGAGGACGACTCCGACTGGCAGGACGAGTGGGACGAGGAGGACGAGTGGGACGAGGAGGACGAGGAGGACGAGGAGGACGACCTCGACGACCCCGCAAGGGCCGCGTGAGCCAAGCCGGAGGGCCTATTCATGGGTCATTCCAGCAACGGCGAAGGAGAATATCCGCGCCGGCTATACATGGGCGGCCAAACAAGCCCCTGCAACGGCGGCAAAATGGTTGCCCAAACAGGAAGCGTCAGGCCCTGGCGGCGTCGGGGCAGCGGGCGGCCAAGTCCCGATAACGACGGTGCGCCTCGCGAATTCCCCAAAACAGGTAAGCGTTTCCGCCGAGCGAGCCGGCCAAGGCTAAGGCGGTGCCCACCAGCAGCATCCACGGGCGCGGGAGGGCCGCGTCCGCCGAAGAAGCCGCATCCGCCGGAAACGATTCGTTCTCGTCGGCGGGCTCTCCTTCGGCCGGGTCGGGCGTCACGTACAGGGCCTGCCGTTCAGGCATGGGCTGGGCGGCGGGTACCGGTTCGAGGTGGGGCGGACCGGGCTGCTGCGCTGCCGCTTCCTCCACCGGCGGCAGTGACGGCGGCGGGGCCTCCCGAGGCAGGTCGCCCGTGCCAATCGTGATCCGGTACGCCCGAATGTCGCCCAACGACGCCGGAATTTGGGTCATCCAGGGCTCGCCCACCTTCATGGCTTCCACGTCGGCGGGCGAGAGCTGGATGAGGTACTCCATGCCCTCGCCGTCGGGCAACGGCCGCCACCCCACCCCGACACCGAAAAGCAATCCGCCAATCACCATGCTGTGCATCACCATGCGGCCCTCCTGTTCCGGCGAGCGGCGGGAAGCGACGGTGCCGGACGGTGAGTGGACATCCTACCGGTAACCCGCAACCAGGCGCTCGCCTTGCGTCTTCTTCCGTCCATTGTAACAGAAGGATGCAGGGCTTGGCGAGCCGGCCGGTGTTCCGCCCGGGCGGCAAGGCATCGGTCTTCGAGTGATGTAGGGTGGGACAAGCAAGCCAAGGTCGTGGTGGGACTTCGGTCGCTCAGGCGGCCTCGCTTCCAGACAAGCGGCGTGTCAATCAGCGAGGCATGGCTTGCGCAGTCCCACCAAGAACTTACGCGACCTCGTCCCACCCTACATGCATCATCCCGGACGGCCTTCCGCCGGGCGTCACGGCATCAGTCTTCTAGCAGGGCCTTTTCGAAGGCTGCGCAGAACTCGGGCAGGTCCTTCGGCAGGCGGGAGGTGATGATGTTCCCGTCGCGGACCATCGGCACGTCGCTGTAGTTGGCGCCCGCCCCGCGAAGCTCGGCCGCCATGCCCGCAAAACACGTGGCATCCTTCCCCTC
>PWXP01000318.1 GCA_003561895.1 Planctomycetaceae bacterium
CCCTCGGCCTTCTCCATGACCACGTCGGAGTACATGGTGATGAGCCGGCGGTAGGCGTCGTACACGAACCGCTCGTTGCCCGTCTTCTTGATCAGCCCGGGAATGGTCTTCGAGCTGAGGCCCACGTTGAGCACGGTTTCCATCATGCCGGGCATGGAGCTTCGGGCGCCGCTTCGGCAGGAGATGAGCAGGGGGTTTTCGGGGTCGCCGAACTTCATGCCCATGGCCTCTTCGGTCTTGCGCATGGCCTCGTCGACCTGCTCTTTGAGGCCATCGGGATACTGGCCCTTGTGGTACATGAAGTAGGTGCACACGTCGGTGGTGATGGTGAAGCCGGCGGGAACGGGCAGTCCGAGGTTGGCCATTTCGGCCAGGTTGGCGCCCTTCCCGCCCAGTTCATTCTTCATCGACGCGTTGCCCTCGCTGCCCCGGGGCCCGTAGTAATAGACGTACTTTTCGGCCATGGTAGTTCGTTCCTCCAAGAGTGTCACAAAAAACGGTTGGTTATATCAGCTTCTGCCGGCGCCGGGACCGCCCCGGTTACACAAATTACCCCTGCCGGCACGGCTTGCCGAGATTGGAAGGAACCACTCTAGCATGGGCCGGTTTGGGCGTCAAGGACGGGTGGGAGAGTGGCGTCCCGGCGGCGATCCGCCCTGGATGGGTCCCTTCAGTGTCGGCATTCGGGCGGGAAAACTGGAGTGGGGTATGGGGGATGCCGATACACCTGTCCGAATTTGCCCGTTGCCGATTTCGGGCATCGTCTTTCCCTAAAGATAGCGTTTGTTGGCCGAAAAATGGACCAGTCCCCCTGTGAACGGCTACCGGTGAGGGGTATAATCCCAGGGTACACGTTCGCCGAACCCTGTTCAGTTCGCCACCCGCCCTGTTGGAGTTCACGCTTTAGCGTGCGAACCAAGCATGTACGGTATGCGGCGCGCTAAAGCGTGAACTCCAACAACCGTGGGCGCAGCGCCGGTGCCGGACGTGCTCGACCGCGCGGCGAGCTTGACCGGCCAATGGGGGGAGGGCCGCCACGAGCCACGGATGCCGAATATGCGAAAAATCCTTGTCACCAGCGCCTTGCCCTATGCCAATGGGCATATTCACATCGGGCACCTGGTCGAGTATATCCAAACCGATATTTGGGTGCGGTTCCAGAAGCTGCGGGGAAACCGGTGCGTCTATATGTGCGCCGACGACACGCACGGCACGGCCATCATGCTTCGGGCGAAGCAGGAAGGCATCAGCGAGGAGGAGCTGATTGCCAAGATGCAGCGCGCGCACGTGGCCGATTTCGCCGCTTTCCACGTCGAGTTCGACAACTACGGCAGCACCCATTCGCCGGAAAACCGGGCCCTGTGCGAGGAAATCTGGGCCGCCATCCGCAAGGCGGGCATGGTGCACGAGCAGGAGGTCGAGCAGCTTTACGATACGGTGCACGGCATGTTTCTGGCCGACCGCCAGGTCCGCGGCACCTGCCCGCGATGCCGCGCCGCCGACCAGCCCGGCGACAACTGCTCGGCGTGCGGGGCCCATTACAGCCCCAGCGAGCTGCTCGACCCGGTGAGCGTGGCCTCCGGCACCCGGCCCGAAGTGCGAACCCACCCCCACCTGTTCATCGACGTCGACAAACAGCACGCCTTCCTCGACGAGTGGACGCAAACGGGCGGGCACCTCCAGCCGGAGATCGCCAACTACCTGAAGGCGTATTTCCTGAACGAGCCGCTGAAGGACTGGGACGTGTCGCGTCCCGCGCCGTACTTCGGCTTCGAGATCCCCGATTCGCCCGGCAACTACTGGTACGTGTGGTTCGACGCCCCGATCGGTTACATCGCCTCGACCTGGGAGTGGTGCAAGCGCACCGGCGAGGATTTCGACGGCTGGTGGGACGAACGGAAGGGGGGCGAAACGGAAATCCACCACTTCATCGGCAAGGACATCACCTACTTCCACACGCTGTTCTGGCCGGCCATGCTCAAGGTGTCGCGGTTCAGCCTCCCGCGGAAGATCCGCATCCACGGCTTCCTGACCGTCGACGGCGCGAAGATGTCGAAAAGCAAAGGGACGTTCGTCCTGGCATCGACATATCTGAAGCACCTCGACCCGAGCTACCTGCGCTACTATTACGCCGCGAAGCTCAGCGACCGGGTCGACGACATCGACCTGAACCTCGACGAGTTCGCCGCCCGGGTGAACTCCGACATGGTGGGCAACATCGTGAACCTGGCCAGCCGCACGGCGCGGTTCGCCGGGAAGACGGGGCTGGCCGCCGAATATCCGGAGGACGGTGGGCTGTTTGAGCAAGCCGCGCGCGACGGCGCCGCCATTGCCGAGGCCTACGAAGCGTGCGACTACGCCCAGGCCGTCCGGCTCATCCTGGCCGCCGGCGACCGGGCGAACAAGTATATTGAAGACCGCGCCCCCTGGAACCTGAAGAAGGAGGGGCGGATCGAGGAACTGCGCGAGGTGTGCACGGTGGGATTGAACCTGTTCCGCCAGCTTGCCGTCTACCTGGCGCCTGTCCTGCCCGAGCTGGCCCGGCGGGCGGGCGAACTGCTCGGCGAGCCGATCGAGCATTGGCGGCAGTCGGAGGAACCTTTATTGGGCGCGGCGATAGGCAAGTTCGCTCACATGATGAAGCGGGTGGAGCGGAGCAAGGTCGAGCGGATGATCGCCGACAGCGCCGAGCCGGTCGAGGAGGCCCCCGCCGCGCCGGGGCCGCCGCCCCCCGCCGACTCGGACGAGCCGCTGCGCCGAGAGCCGCTGGCCGAAGAGTGCGCCTTCGACGATTTCCAGAAGGTCGACCTGCGCGTCGCCCGCGTGCTGACCGCCGAGCCCGTCGTTGGCGCGGACAAACTGCTGAAGCTCACCCTGGGGCTTGGCGGCGAGGTGACCCGCACCGTCTTCGCCGGCATCAAACAGGCGTACGAGCCGGAGCAGCTTGTGGGGCAACTCGTCGTGTGCGCGGCGAACCTGAAGGCGCGCAAGATGAAGTTCGGCCTCAGCGAGGGGATGGTCGTGGCTTCCGGCCCGGGCGGGAAAGACGTGTTCCTGCTCCGCCCCGATCCCGGCGCCCGGCCCGGCCAGCGCGTCCATTGATCGTTGGAGTTCACGCTTCAGCGTGCGTTGAACACCAACACCCATCGGTTGTTTCGGCACGCTGAAGCGTGAACTCCAACGGGTCCGGCACGCTGAAGCGTGCGTTGAACACCAACACCCATCGGTTGTTTCGGCACGCTGAAGCGTGAACTCCAACGGGTCCGGCACGCTGAAGCGTGAACTTCAACGGGCATTACTCGGGAAACAGTTTGGTGGACAGGTAGCGTTCGCCCAGGTCGGGCAGCACCGCAACGATGAGCTTGCCGGCGTTTTGCTCGCGCTGGGCCAATTGCAGGGCGGCCCAGGCGGCGGCGCCGCTGCTGATGCCGCACATTAGCCCCTCCATTTTTGCAAGCTGGCGCGCCGTGGCCACGGCGTCTTCATCCTGGACCTGCACCACCTCATCGATGATGCTCACGTTGAGCACCGTGGGAATGAACCCCGCCCCGATCCCCTGGATGGTGTGCTTGCCCGGCTTCAGCGCTTCGCCGGCCAGACGCTGGCTGATGACCGGACTGGCGGCCGGCTCGACGGCCACCATGCGCAGCCCCGGCTTGCGCGCCTTCAGCACCTCCCCCACGCCGGTAATCGTGCCGCCCGTGCCCACGCCGGATACCACCACGTCCACCTGGCCGTCCGTATCGCGCCAGATCTCCTCGGCCGTGGTTTGCCGGTGCACTTCGGGGTTGGCCGCGTTGTTGAACTGCTGCGGCATGTAGTAGTTCGAGTTCAGCGCCACCAACTCCTCGGCCGTCCGGACGGCGCCGGGCATGCCTTCGGCCGCGGGGGTCAAGACCAATTCGGCGCCCAGCGCCTTGAGCATCCGCCGCCGTTCCACGGTCATGCTTTCCGGCATGGTGACCATGAGCTTGTAGCCCCGCGCGGCGCATACATAGGCCAGGGCGATGCCGGTGTTCCCGCTGGTGGGCTCGATGACCACCGTGTCGTCACCGATCAGACCGTCCCGTTCGGCCGCCTCGATCATCGCCCGGCCAATGCGGTCTTTCACGCTCCACAACGGGTTGAAGTTTTCCATCTTCGCCGCCACCTTCGCGGTGCAGCCGCCGGCGATGGTGATTCTGCGCAGGGCGACCAGGGGGGTGCCGCCAATGCACTGGGTGATGTCGGGACGGAGTCCTAAGTTCCATTGGGGGGGCATAATCCACTCCTACGTGCATGCTTTTTCGATAATCAGCAGACCAACAACCTAATTATAAGAATGTTGGCAATCGTGGTCAACTCAGTTCGAGGAGAGCCGTTCAGCGAGGCGAGCCGATCCGCCGGGCCGTTTGCATACCGGCGTCGAGAATCGCGTCGTGGGGGCTCGTGCGGATGCGCCCATTGCCCTCTGAAGAGTAGGCGGCAGTGTGGACAGCCACGTCCGGCTCGACCCCCAACCGGCTGTACCCCCGGCCGCTGGGCGAATAGAACCGGGCGGTGGTCAGCCGCACACCCGCTCCTTCCATATTCAGCGGGAAGATGCCCTGGACCGATCCCTTGCCGTAGGTTCGCGCTCCTACCAGCGTACCGCGGCGATGGTCGCGGATGGCCCCGGCGAAAATCTCGGCCGCGCTGGCGCTGTCGCCATCAATGAGTACGACCAGCGGGACGTGCCAGGTGCCCCCCGCCCGCGCCGTGTACGTGTAGTCTTCCTGGGCGTTGCGTCCGCGCGTCGACACGATCAGCCCGCGCTCCAGGAAAAGATCGGCCGCATCGACCGCCGTGCCGAGCAGCCCGCCGGGGTTACCCCGCACGTCGATGATCAACCGCCGCATCCCTTGCCGGTGGAGTTGCCACATGGCGGCATCGAGGTCGCGGGCGGTCGATTTCTGGAAGCAGTTGATGCGCAGGTAGGCGATGCCCTGGGCCGGGTCGAGCATTTCAACCCCGTCGATGCTCGGGACGTCGACGCGGCGCCGGCGGATGTGCAGTTTGCGGGGCGGGTGGCCGGGGGTGACCACCGACACCACCACTGCCGTGCCCTCTTCGCCCAGCAGCAGGTTGGCGGCCTGGTCGGTGTTCAATCCCTGGATCGACTGCCCGTCGACCATCGTAAAGTAATCGCCCGCCTGAATGCCGGTCTCTTCTGCCGGGCTGCCGGTGATGACGCGCACGATCATCAGCCGCCCGTCCTCCATTTTCAACTCGATTCCAAGCCCGACGAAGTTCCCTTCGATCTGGGCATACACCTCGCCCAACTGCCCCGGCGTCAGGTAGGCGCTATAGGTGTCCAGCGCGTTGGTTGCCCCGCACAGGAACTCCAGCACGATGGCGGTCGGGAGGGCGCGCAGGCGGAGTTCCGCCAGGCGGGCCGTCTCGGCAACCAGTTCTCGGGCGTCGTATCGGGTTTGCAAGCTGCGCGCGGCCCACAAATCGTCCAACTCGCGACGGAAGGCGACCACGGCGCCCGCGTCGGCTCGGGAAAGGTTCCTCGCGGCGAACTCCGGATCGTCCAGCGCGATTTGCAGCGTCTCCAACCCGCGATCGACAAGCTCGCGCCAGTGGGGCGTCTCGACGTAGTGCCCTTCGATCTTCAGCAGCACCTCGTCGTACAACGCCAGCGCTCGGTCGAGCGGCAGCCGGGCCACCGCTTCGTTGAAACTCCGATCGGCCAGCCGCCGGCCCAAGTCGTAATGAACCCGCACATGCTCAAAACGCCGCCGCAGCGACCGTTCGTCGGGGTATTGCCGGAGTGCTTCTTCATAATGCGATAGCGCTTCTCCCCACCGGCCTTTCCGCTCTAACCGGTAGCCCTGTTCGAGCAGCCGGTCGACCTCGGTCGGGTCGCTCACGATGGAGATGGTCGTAGTGGACTGGGCCACCACGGCGGCGGAAACGAGCGCGAGAAGCAGAATGGCCAGTACGGGGAGGGCGCGCCGGCCGGTCTGTAGAACCCAACGTGGCATGGTGTCGTCCGTGGCGGGTGGGTATGTCTGGAGTCGATTCCATAACCCCCGGCGGAACGCACATCGGCGGTACGTGGGCCGGGGTTCGACGTGTCGGCGGCTGTGGCCGTGCGGGTCCGGCATGCAGGCCACACTCGAATATAGGCCACGTTTCGCAGGGCGTCAAAAAAGCACGCCGTTTTTCCGCCCTCAGAACCCTTCTCAGCGATACGGCAAGACCCCCCCGCGACGCATTGAACCGGACATAACAGCACGCGAGGGTGAAAGCATTTGCGCCGATCGTAACACCCAGCGCCATACGTAACGTATAGACCGACGCCCACCCTCCGGACCAACGAAATTTGCCGCCGAAAATCCGGCCTTTGGCACCGGGCAAATACGCCTTCGACGGAGGGGCATGGAGCGGTGTCTGGGGTGGAGTTCGGCTTTGATCGGGAGACGACAAGTCGCTAAAGTTCGCCCGATCGTTCGATCCCCCGATCAGTCCCCCTCATGCCACGGCTCGCAACCTGCCTCCTGGCCGTCGTCCTGCTGCCCCGGCTTGCGCCCAACCGAAACTCCGGCGTCGATTTCTTCCCCGAACGCCCTCGGGTCATCTCGCTCGACATCGACTGGGGCACGTTCGGCCGGACCGGCCTCTTCCGCGGCCGGGCCACCGCCGGCGTGGTCGTCTGGGGAATGGAAACGTACCTCGGCTACGAGTACCTCGACATCGGCCGCACCCAGTGCAACAACCTCGTCGCCGGCGTGCGCGTGTGGCGCTGAAGGCCCTTTTGGAGCGCGGGAATTCATTCCCGCTTTCGTGGGCCGCACAGCAAGCCCCTCCGCCATAAGCCCCTCCGCCATCCCGGCACCGAACGCGGGGCCCCGGCGCGTCGGCAACGGAAAGCGTCGATAAATCGACGCGCGGCGCTGGTTGCTTTTGAGGGACGATCGGATATAATAGAGCTTGGCCGAGGTTTATGGGATAAGGGTAACCGTTCACGGGTCGGAAATCAGCCGCAGGGCGCTAGCCCCGGTTCGCTTGGCTTGAAACAAAAACCGGACGCTAGCGCGTTGCGGCTAATTTCCTGCCGCGGCCGAGCACCGGGAC
>PWXP01000350.1 GCA_003561895.1 Planctomycetaceae bacterium
ATGTCGGAAGCATCGGCGGCGGCCGGAGCGACGTTCCTCGAGCTGCCGCCTCCGCCATGGACTGCTGGCAGTGAATGCATCCTGGAACTGGAGGATGCCGGCGGGGCGCGCATGCGGGTGTACCTGAAGGGCTTGGCGACACACGACTTGGCCGCCCTCAGCCGGAGCTTCTGGGAGGCGACGTCATGATCCAGGTCACGCCGCAGATGCGCGTGGTGGTGGCCGTCGAGCGATGCCGATCGCCTTTACACGTCCGAAGCACAAGGCCGAACTCGATTCCCTCTTGACCCTCCGCTTCCAAACGTCCCCAAAAGCGCAAGTTCAGGCCGTGTGAAGTATACATGAATAATCCGGGTTTTGCCCGGCCGTCAGCCGGCCGGTTCCAGGTCGTCGGCCGGAAGCCAGAGGTGGTCGTCCGGCAAGGCGTCCTCCTGCCAGCGCTGGCGGTAGCTTTCGGGCATGGCGGCCAGGGTGGCCGAGTCCCAATCCCCCCGGCACATGTCGCCGTCGGTTGCGGTTACCACCCCGGTGAAGCCGGCAAGCTCGATCTGCGAGCAAACCAAGTCCGTCACGCCGGGCTTGACGCGCACCCGGTCACCCTGTTGCACCGGCGGCTTCTGGGATTCGGTCATCGTGTCCCTCGATTTGTTCGCGGAGGGTCGGGGCCACCCGTTGGGGCGTATCCTGGCATACCCAGAGCCCCAAGTGCTCGAAGCCGCCGGTCTCCTGGGTGTAGGGCAGGAACTCGCAGTACAGCCCGGCTCCAGGCCCGTTCGAAATGGTGATGTTGTAGGCCGTGGGCTTGCCGATGGCGGGCATCAGCGCCATGACGGCCCGGGTGGCGTCGCCCCACGCTTCGGCCACCGCGGCCCGTTCCTCATCGCACAGTTCAAAGAGGAACCGCTTGCGGCAGTCCTTCAGCACCAGGAGCGTATTATAGGGCCGGCGCATGAAGTAGGGAACCAGGAGCACGGCCGGCCCGTAGTCCTTCACCAGCAGCTCGGCGGGGTTCTCGCGCAGCATGTACTGGGCGAACGACTCGCCGCGCTGCTGCTCGAACCGCTCGTTCCGCGCGAAGTGGCGCGGCTTCCGGTCGCTGTAGAGGATCTGCTGGTGCCCGTGCGCCAGCGAACCGCCCACCAGCCGCCCGTGGTTCTTGATGATGAGCACGTAGCCGTGGGTGTTTTGCCCGTCGGCGGTGGTGCCGGAGACGGGGTAGCCGGCCGAGTCGTCCAGCAGCAGCTTGGCTTCGAGGGCGGCGAGGCGCTCGAAGGCGATCAGCCGGTCGGACTGCGGCATGTTGTACCAATCGCGGTCGAAGTACGACGAGGTCCACTGGAGGAAGTGCATGCCGCGCGGCGGGTCGCCGTTGCCGTCGCCGTTGCCGCCTGCTTCTACGCCTTCCTGCCGAAACGGGTACATGACCGGGTAGAGATTCTTGTTGATGAAGGTGAAGCCTTCGCTCAGCGAGGCCACGTCGATCACGCCGGTGGTCTGGCCGCGACACACCGGGTCGGCGGCGCCGTCCTCCTCCGGCTCGCTGGGCGCCTCGGCGTTGTCGTGCGGCCGCCGCGCCCGCGACGCGTTGAACACCACCACGGCGCCGTCGCGGGGGTCGATGCGGGATTCGCCGTCGGGCAGGAAGGGAGCCATCTGCTCCTCGGCGCGGAACAGGTCCTCGATTTCGGAGCACGAGAGGGTTTCGATCCGCTCGTTCTGCAGGATGGTTTGCAGCGTGCGTTCCTCGAGGTGGTACCGCCCCGCCGGCGCGAACTGCGCCCGCACGCGCTCGCCGAACTCGGCCTGTTCGAGGAACTGGCGGGTCATGCCTTCCCAGGTGAAGTAGGGGATGGTAATGTGGTAGGCTTCCTGGCCCATCTGGGCGCGAAGCGGCTCGTCGTCGAGCAGCCGCTCGATGCCGCAGGCGAATCCGGCCACGTCGTTGGCTTGGACCACAATGCCACCGCGGCCGACCTTCAACGGCGCCTTCCCCTCGTCGCAGGTCCACTCCTCGACCGACCCGTCGAGCAGGTATTCGGTGAGGAAGGGGATCAGGTGGCTTCCGACCACGGGCACGGCCGTCGCGGCCGCCTCCTGCACGGCCATGCCGAAGCCCTCCATGACCGAGGGCGAGCAGTACACGTCGGTGATGGCGTACAGGTCGGGCAGCCATTCCCAAATATTGCCCACCACGGCCACGTGCGAGGCGATGCCCAACTCGCCGATCAGGGCCCACAAATCGCGGTGGATTTTCTCTTCGTGCGGGTCGACGGCCACCACGAGCAGCGAGTGGGGGTGCTTCTGGAGCACCCGGGCGAACGCCCGGATGAGCACGTCCTTGCGCTTCGTGTGATCGGTCCGGCTGATCTCGGTGACGATGCGCGACCGCCGTACCTCCTGGGCGCTCAGGCCGCAATGCCGGCCCAGGAATTCGTAGATTTCGTGGGTCGGGTCGATTTTGCGAGGATGGAAGCGGGCCGGCTCGATGCACGGGGGCAGGAACAGCGGCTGCTGCACGCCGTAGTCCTCGACCAGCGCCTGCCGGATCAACGGCGAGGTGGCCGCCACGCCGTCGAACTCCGAAATCAAGACCTTTTCGACGGCAATCCGCTCGTCGATGCGCAGGGCGGCCCAGGTTTCGGGCTTCATGTTCCGCTTCTTCACCGTGCCCACCGAGTGCGGCACCCAAATGTGCTTGGCCGGGTAGCGGAAGCGGCGGCGGACCAGGGCGCCCACCTTCGCACCGTCCCAGTAATGCGAGATGACCATGTCCACGTGGCCGCCGGCCGGGCTTTCCAGGAAGTCCCAGAGGAACTGCGCCAAGAGCGGCGTCTGCGCGTCCATATCCTCCTTCCGGATAAACTCCGGGCGGCCGTCCTGCATGTACAGGATGCGCTGCCGGGCGTCCTTGTACCGCAGCCCTACCTGCATTTCCTGGGTAATCGGATGCGGGTAGCCGCCGCGGTTGGCAATGGTGATGCGGAAGCCCACGTTCGCCAGCGCCTCGGTGAACATGTTCACGAACAGATTCTGGCCGCCGGTGTCGGGCAGACCCGGCACCACGTCCCACTGGTGGACACCGTGATTGGTGATCATAAGGATGTGGGGCGCCTCGAAGCTCGTAAACGCCTGATGGGTGGGGTTGTTGACGAAATCGAACAAAGTGGACCTCCTGGGTTGGTGTTAGTGGGGGTGGTGAGAATGCGGGCTTGCCTGGATGGAGGCCGGCCTCCCGCCTCCTACAAGCCCGGCCCGGAAGGGAACGTGCCCCGGTTAATAGCAGTGTACGTCATAGCTGCGCTTCGAGCACACCGAAATGGACGAGGCCTTCCTCAACGCCGGCGGCGTAGGGCTGCCGGGCGAAGTACACCCGGCCGTTGCTCAATGCCCGGCAGGCCTCGACCAGTTCCGGCTGCGCGTTGGCCACGCATACGCCGCGGCCGAACTCGCGGAACATGGTGGCGTCGTTGCCCGTGTCGCCGGCCACGATGACCTCCCGCGGATCCAGGCCCTGGTGCCTGACGAGAAACTCAATGGCGCGCCCTTTGCCGGAGGCGGCCGGCAGGATGTCCAGATCGCGCGCGCTGGACCAGACCACTTGGTACCGATCGGCATGCGGCTCGACCCGGCGCCGCACCTCGGTGGCCGCGCGTTCAGGATCGGAACATTGGTCCAGGTAGCAGCTTGTTTTCAGCTCGGTGTTGTACGGTTCAGGCTGCATGACCAGCCCTTCGATGCCTTCGAGGAACGCGAGGGCCTCCCGGCGCGAATACTGGGCCAGAAGCCGCCGGCGCCAAGCGTCCATCGGAGGCGTGTCCTCGGCAAACGGGGGTAGATAGATCTCCGTGCCGACCTGACAGATGACGGCATCGGGCTCGGGCAAGCCCTCGGCAGCGACCCCCTCAATCACCTGTTCGAGCCGCCGTCCTGTGGACATGATCAGGTACAGTTCACCGGCCGCCCGCCTGCGGTGGAAGCGGTCTCGCAGCCGTTCGAGGGCTGACCGGTCGCCGGTCAGAGTGCCGTCAATGTCGGAAGCCACAATGGACGTCACGGTCGCACCTCCCGCGTCTTAGGTAGGGTAGTCTTTAATTGGCTCTTCCGTTTCTAGGTGCAGGCCTCGCCAATGTAGTAGGCACACGCCGCGGTGCCGTTCCCCGGAAAACAGGCTGCACCTAGAAACGGAAGAGCCCTTAATTTCCTGGAGGGGACAACCCGACCCGTGCCCCGCACCGGGCTCCCTCAAAAAGTATTATCGGCCTTATTTCAGCACGGGTGAACCCGGCGGGCGAGGGGGGTCAGCCCGCCCCAACTAAAGGCTTCATCGCCCGGCCGCTCGGGCTCGATTGCACCCCGTTGGAGTTCACGCTTCAGCGTGCCGGGTATATGGTACAAGCCGGCTTTGCACGCTGAAGCGTGAACTCCAACGGGCACGCTGAAGCGTGAACTCCAACGGGCACGCTGAAGCGTGAACTCCAACGGGCACGCTAAAGCGTGAACTCCAACAGGCGCGGCGTTTGACAAATTCGTCCGCTCCGAATATCCTGCAGAGACTCGAACATCGAGCCCAGGGAGAACCAACCATGTGGAGTATGAGTTTATGGCTTGTGGTGGCAGGCGGCGTGTTTGCCCCGCAACAGGAACAGTTGCCCGTGGCCCCGCCCGAGGACGCCGTCGTGCTCTTCGAAGGCCGGGAGACCAACCTGTTGTTGAGCAAGCATGGCGGTCCGGTCGATTGGCCGGTCGAGGATGGCGTGCTAATCGCCACGCCGGGCGAGAGGCGGTCGAACCACGTCGTCTCAAAGCTGCACTTCCGCGATGCCGACATCCACGTCGAGTTCATGCTGCCGGAGAAGGGACCCGGCAACAGCGGCGTCTACATGCACGGCAGATCATAACGATGCCAAGAGTCTCGATCGACCGCCGCGACGTGGAGGTGCCTGCCGGCGCCACCCTCCTCGACGCCGCGCGTAAGCTGGAAATCGACGTGCCCACGCTCTGCCACCTCGACGGGCGTCCCGCGAACACCTCGTGCCTGGTGTGCCTGGTGAAAGTGTCGCAAACCGGCAAGCTGCTGCCGGCCTGCGGCACCCGGGCCGAAGACGGCTTGCAGGTTGAAAGCGAGACCGACGAGGTGCACACCGCCCGGCGGCAGGCCCTGGAACTGCTGCTGAGCGATCACCTGGGCGATTGCCTGGCGCCATGCTGGTTCGGCTGTCCGGCGAACATGGACATCCCGCTGATGCTGCGGCAGATTGCGGGCGGCGAGTTTGCGGGGGCCCTGGAAACCGTGAAGCGCGACATCGCCCTGCCGGCCGTCCTGGGGCGCATTTGCCCCGCGCCGTGCGAAAAGACCTGCCGGCGCACCCAGGCCGATGCCGCCGTGGCCATCTGCCTGCTCAAACGGTTCGTGGCCGACGTCGACCTGGCCGCCTCGCAGCCGTACGCGCCCGCCGTGCCGCCGCCTTCCGGCAAACGCGTTGCGATTGTCGGCGCGGGACCGACCGGGCTTTCCGCCGCGTATTACCTTGCCCGGCGCGGCCACGCCTGCACGCTGTTCGACGAGAACCCCACTCCGGGCGGCCGCCTGCTCCGTGAAACGTCGGAGGAAGAACTGCCGCGCGGCGTGCTTCAGGCCGAAATCCAGACCATCCTGCAGCTCGGCGTGAAACTGCGCGCCGGCACCCGCGTGGCGAGCAATCCGGCGCCGGCCGACCTGCGGCGCGAGTTCGACGCCGTGCTGTTCGCCGCCGGCGCCCGGGCCGCCGAGCAGGCCGAGGCATGGGGTCTGAGCCCGAAGCGGCGCGGAATCGGAAGCGACCGTCACACCTACGCCACCGGCGCCGAGGGCCTGTTCGCCGCGGGCACGGCCGTGCGCGGCAAGTGCATGGTCATTCGCAGCGCGGCCGACGGGAAGGAAGCCGCCGCGGCCATCGACCAATACGCGCGCGGCGAGCCGGTTACCGGCACCCCGCGCCCCTTTAACATCCGCATGGGCCGGCTCCAGCCGGACGACATCAACGTATTCCTGGCCGCCGCGAACCGGGCCGGGCGCCAAGAACCCGGTGGCGGCAAGCGGACCGGCTTCACTGCCGAGGAGGCCGCCGAGCAGGCCGCCCGCTGCCTCCACTGCGACTGCCGCGCCCTGGCCGACTGCCGCCTGCGGCACTACTCGGCCCTCTACGGCGCCGACCCGAAGCGGTACGGCCCTCCCGAGCGCCCCTTCATCCAGGATGGGACGCATGAGAAGGTGGTGTATGAGCCGGGCAAGTGCATCGCCTGCGGACTGTGCATCGGCGTTACCGAGGCCGCCGGCGAGCCCGTCGGCCTGGCGTTCGAAGGCCGCGGCTTCGACGTGCGCGTTGCCGTTCCCATGACCGGCACCCTTTCCGACGCGCTGACGACGACGGCCGCGCAGTGCGTCGCCGCGTGTCCCACGGCGGCGCTGGCGTGGAAGTAGGTGGCAAAGTGGCGCCACTCCGAGTCGGAAACTCTCGACTCCCGCTCAGTGGAATCGACGCGCGGCGGGAGCCGCTTGAGCAACACGTGCCGTCCTATGAGATCGGTGCGGTGCTGCGGGAGGTTGGCGGCATATCCATAACCGGCCGGGGGCTGAACACGATGGCCGTGCGGATCGGCACGGAAATGATCGACGAGCGGGACGTCCCAACGGAGGCGTACTTCAATGCGCCGCTGCCGCGCCAGTACACGCGATCCGAAATGCCGATTGCGTTGGCATGCGTCAGTATCGACGGTGGCCGGATGCAAACTCGCACAGAAGGGTGCGGTAAGGGAGTTCATCATGCGCACTGGCGAGAGAACAAGAACGCGCTGTTTATGCGGATGAAAAGCGATTCTTTCACGTGCGATCCGCATCCCGAGTTGCCCGCCTGCTTCGTCGATCCCGAGGAGTTGAAGTCGCTGCTTCCGGGTGTGGTCGGCTATGAGATGTCGACCGTTGGCATCGAGACTCCTCCCGTGGCCGAGAAGTCGAAGACCGATAGTGGCTGGCGTCCGGAGCCATTGTTCCGCACCTGCATCAGTTCGCTGGAGTGCAGCGATCGGTTTGGTCGTATG
>PWXP01000567.1 GCA_003561895.1 Planctomycetaceae bacterium
CAGGGTCGAAACACTCCTCTTGGTACGCATTCGCTGTCCTCCGTAAGAGATTGCATTGACAGCATTCAGCATACCAGCTACCGCAAGCCCAATTCATGCACGCTTGCCGGAAGGACACGCCGGATTGCGGAACGCTATACGTGCATGGAATCGCGGAAACGGCTCGGCCTTCAGCGCCGGCAGACGGTCCGATCTCCACGCGCGCGGGCCCTGAGGGTTCACCGGCCGCCCGCGACCGCCTGCTGCCCCAACAGCCGTTCGATGGCGGCCTGAACCGTCTGGTTGTGGCGGACGATGAGGCAGCGGCCCTTCGGGTCGTAGTGGATGGCGCCCGGGCCGCCCGCGTCGGACCAAGTGGGGCCGGCAATGCGGTTGCGGACCTGCTCGACGAGCGTTTCGCCGGTCACCAGGCCGTCCAAGAGCGGGGCCACCGGGTAGAACTCCAGTTCCATCGTCTCGTCCAGAGCGGCCTGGGTGCTCACTTGGAGGGTGCGGGCGTCCAGCGCGCGCCAGGCCAGGCCCAGGGGCCGGAGCAGCTTGTCGAGGGTGGCGTCGAACGGTTCGTCCACGATCGCCACCGAGGCCGGGTCGGTATCGGAGATACCCGCGGCTGCCATGGGGCGGCGGTCGACCAGGATGTCGGCCCCGGCCAGCCCGCCCAGATGGCCGAGCACCTCGACCAGCGGCGTGGGTTCGCGGAAGTTTGCCGTAATTTCCTCTGCCAGCACGTCCGCCGCCCGTGTCCGCCGCGTGGCGAGCTTGAACCACTCCAGGGGGAATCGGCTCCGGATGGGCAGGCCGCGCGCCCGGCGAAGCTTCTCGCAGAAAAGGAGCACCTGGTGGTGCGTCGATGCCGTCTGCTCGATCACCAGCGCGCCGTCCCGGGCGTGGACCGTGCCGGGACCGCCCTCGCTTTGCCACGACTCGGGCGCGATCAATCGCTGAACGACCGCCGCCAGTTCCGCGAGCGACGTTTGATCGGCCGCCAAGTCGTCGACGCGATACCGGCGTGAGGTCAACTCGCCGCGTGCGACGGCGGGCGCGGTCACGAGCACCTGCCCCCGCTCCGTCACGTAAGTCAGCCCGCGTTCGGCCAGCACGGCTTCCAGCAGCTTGCCCAGGTTTGCCTCGTCGCGACGGAGGGCAACCGGATCGCGTAGCGAAACCCCCACCGACGCGATTCCATCGGGGTCGAAGGTAATCGGCACTCCGCCAATCTGGGCGAGAAGCCCCACGACCTGGCCCAGGGGTACGTCGGTCATTTCCAACTGGGGAACCGATTCGGTCAGCCGGGCGGTCACATCCACTGCGGGCAGGGGTTCCCGGGCCGGTTCGTCGGCGACGGCTTCCGCCTCAGCGACCGCCGGTTGCGGCTTTTCGGGAACCGCCGGTTCCGCCACCTCGGGGCGCGGCTCGATGGAATCCGGCGGGGGCCCGGCGGGGTCGTCCAGCGCCGCGACGGTCATGGCACTGCCGCTGTTGATCGTGGCCAGGACCTCGATGACGTCCGTGTCGATGTCCTTCGAAATGAACCGCACCGAGCCGTCCGCCATGCCGGCGAGCATGCCGTCGCGTTGACCGCTGCCGAACCCGTCGGGCCCGTTCACGTAGGGCGGCGTCGTCAGCGAACGCACGGTCGGATGCCCGCCGGCGGCCCACGCGCCCAGGTCGTCGGTCACCCCGAGAATGGCAATGACGTTCGACGCGCCGTCGCCGATGTCTTCCCGCCGCGTGCGGCGCCCGAAGCCAAACACGCCTGCCCGGGGATGATCGGCCGGCAGGGTGGCGGCATCGGGGCCGACGCCCGTGATGCCCACGTAATGCGTTACGGGATACCCGGCCCCGGTTCGGCTGGGACCCAAGGCCGGGTTGACGAAGGAGTCGAGTTGCCGGCGGGTGACCGGCCGGTTCTGCGGCGAGTTCCACGCGTAGCCGGAACGGAGCGACCGGTGCCAGTCGGCATGGCCGAGATAGGGCAGCAGTTCGGCGATCCAACTGAGTCGTGTTTCCGGCGGCAGGAGGGCGCTGCCGGCCACCCCCGGCGGCCACTCGCCCTCGGCCTGCCGGTAGTCGATCAGTCCCGACACAATGCGCCGCTGCCGCTCCGTGTCGGCGGTCAGCGCGGCGTCGAGCCAATCGGCGCGAAGCGACGGCTGGGCCGCCAGCGTTGCCGCGGCCAGGGTCCACGGCCCCGCGCCCCAATCCACGTCAATTTGGACGTCTCTCCCGTCGACGTTCCATTGGGCCGATTGGAGCACCGTCGCGGCCCCGGCCAGGAACGCGGCGTAACCGTTCGCGGAGGCGTCCGTCGCGTCCTCCTCCAGGGCGGCCAACTCTTCCGCCCGCCCGGCAACCGCCTGCCGGAGCAGGGGTACCAACGCTTCGAGCGCCTTGCGAACCTCTTCGGCCGACGTCTCGCTCTCGCAGGCGAACGTCAACTCCGAGCGGAGCCGGTCCGGCCATTGCAGCACGGCGTGTAATCCGGCGGGCACGCCCAGCAGAGCCCGCCACGCGCGGCTGGCTTCCGGCCACACGTCGAGCGCGGCGGCGGGAAGGTTCCACCCTGCGGCGCGGGCTGCATTCAGGTCGATCGCCAGCCGGGCATTGGCCGGCGCGAGCGACGGCCTGTCGGCCAGCATGTTCCGAATCCACTCGCTGTGGAACTGGGGCTCGCCCCGGCCGGCCAGTTCGTTCAGGAGGGCTTCGTCGCCGGTGAGGATCGTCCGCTCGTTCAGCACGGCGAAGGGCTGCGTCCAGCCATCGGTCAGGCGGCGGCAGGTGGCACCGCCCAGGGCGATCGGCACGGCCTCGCCCCGCGCGGCCAGCCGGGTGGCATCGTGGCCTTCGTGAAGCTGCACCAGCAGGATCAGCCGATCCGGCCAGGCCGCCAAGTCGGAGGACGCGACGCGCAATCGCCGAACCGCCTCCGGGTCGAAGCCCAGCCCGCGAAGCGGCGCGGCAACCGCCGGTTGCCACCACTCGGCAAGCCCGTCGAGCAGTGCGCGGCCCTGGGCCTTCATCATGCCCTCCGAGACGCGGAGGTCGGCAAGCATCGCGGTTCCGTCGGGCAGCCACCGGAAGTCGAAGTGATCCGGTCCCGGGGGCGGCGAATCGTCCGGCGCGACGGCGGGCTCGGGCTCCGGCTCGACTTTTGCGACGGCGGGCTCGGCCGGCTGGGGAATACGTCGCGAGAACACGGCCCAACTGCCGAGAAGCACCACCAACCCCGCGAGCGGTACCACGGACCAAAGGAGCCACTTGCGCCACAGTAGCTCAGCGGGCGATGCGAAACGGGGAATTTGGGCCGCCACTTGGCCCGAAACCGGGGGAGGTTCCGGCACCGCGAGGCCGTGGGATTCGGAGGGGACAGGAGGCGCGGGCGTCGCGGACGAGGCCGTAGCGGGGGCGGGGGGAACCGCACCAGCCGCGAGACCCGCGGCCGCAGCCTTCGGCACCGGATCCCTTTCCCGACGCTGCTTCTTCCGGGGCGTCGGGGGTTTGTCCGCGGGTGCGGCGGCCGGGTTGTCCTCCGGCACTTCCCCGTCTGCGGTAGCGGCCAGCCGGCCATCCGCAGCGGCCGATCGAGCCTTCTGTTCGCGCGGGCGAACTTGGCCGCTGGGAACACCGGCTTCGCCCGCCTTATCGGGGGCGGAGCCGTCTTCTCCGGGCGACTGGCCGCTCGGTTCCGCCCCGGCTTTGTCCAAAGCAGGCCCCGCAGAATCGGGCGACCACCCTTCGGGCGGGGCGATCTGCACCATACTGCCACATTTCGGGCATGCCACGATGGCGCCGATCGCCTCGGCGCTGCGCACGGCGAGCCGGGCGGTACAAGTAGTGCATGTTATGGAGAATAGCGTTTTCTGCACGGTTACGCCGTCTGCCCGGATCGAACGGGCCGGCTTCCTCGTGGTTCGGCGCGGCCCTGGCCCTTTTCCTTATTGTACGTCGTTATGGCCAGTCTGTCATGCGGTGAACCGGGGTAGCGAGGAGCGTAACGAGCCGCCCGGCTTAACATAGGCCTGTAAAATGGCCGGCAAGCCGGGGGCATTCCGGAGACCGGGAGCGGGGAAATGAACGGGCCGGTCGCCGGTAGCGGGGCATCCGCGACCCCGCCCTGGAACCCGCGGGCCGGCCGGCCCATAATGAAAGCTTGGTGCCCGGCGCGCGTATTTCCCAGCGGCAAGGGTTTGGGGGGAACGGCCCCTTCCCATGCACGATGCCCCGAAAGGTATCCCATGAGCGGCGAGAACCTACAAATCCAACGCATCGATACCTCCCGGCACAGCGCCCGGCGGGGCATCGCCGAGCTGCGCAGGCGGCTCAGCCCCCAAGGGGACGTGGTCAGCGAGGCAAGTCGGCAACGGACCATCGAGGTGTTCGGCGAGGCGCTCAGCCCGGTCGAGGTCGTCGACCGCATCTGCCGGGACGTGAGGGTGCAGGGGCTCGACGCGGTGCTCGATTACACCCGGCGGATCGACGGCGCCGAGCTTACCGCCGAGAGCATCCGTGCGTCAGAGGCGGAACTGCGCAAAGCTTACGAAGCGGCCGATCCCGAGTTCCTCAGGTCGATCCGCCGGGTGCGCGAGAACATTGCCGAGTTTCAAGACGCGATCCTGCACCGCGATACGCGCGTCGATCGCCACGACGGGTACTTGGTGCAGCGGTATCGGCCGCTTCGCCGGGCGGGGCTGTGCGTGCCGGGCGGCGCGGCGGCCTACCCGTCGACGGTGCTGATGACGGCCGTCCCCGCCCAGATGGCCGGCGTGAAGGAACTGGCGGTCGTGGCCCCGCCCACCCCCTTCGGCGCCTATAATCCCGATATCCTTGCGGTTTGCCACGAACTGGGCATTACCGAGGTCTACCGCCTGGGCGGCGCGCAGGCGGTGGCGGCCCTGGCGTTCGGCGTCGAGGGCATCCCCCAGGTGGACAAGATTGTGGGGCCGGGCAACTTGTTCGTCGCCCTGGCCAAGAAGCACGTCTACGGCGAAGTCCACATCGACTCGCTGGCCGGTCCCAGTGAAGTGGTCGTCATCGTCGACCGCTCCACCGAGCCCGAGTTCACCGCCGCCGATCTCATCGCCCAGGCCGAGCACGCGCCCGGCGCCAGCGTGCTGATCGGGTGGGAGGCCGAGGGGCTCGACGCCGCCGTGGCCGCCCTGGAGCAGATGCTCGGCCGGCTCGAACGCGGCGACCTGGCGCGGCAGAGCCTCGAGGAGTTCGGCGCGGTCATCCTCGCTCGCGACGCCGAGGAGGCCTGCGCCCTGACCGACGAAATCGCCCCGGAACATCTGCACATCGCCACCGAAGACGCCGACGTGCTGGCGGAGAAGATTTCCTCCGCGGGCGCAATGTTCCTGGGCAACTACACGCCGGTGGCGCTGGGCGACTACGCGGCCGGCCCCTCACACGTGCTGCCCACCAGCGGCACGGCCCGATTCGCCAGCGGCCTTTCGGCCAACGATTTCCTGCGCGCCAACAGCATCATCCATTTCGGGCTGGAGGGCCTGCAAAGCCTGGCCCGCGATGTCCGCGTGCTCGCCACCAAGGAAGGGCTCACTGCGCACCGCGAAAGCGTCGACCTACGACTGAGCCGAACGGCGCAAACTTCATAGACCCCTCGGCATCCCACTGATGAATGACGAATGTCGAATGACGAATGTCGAATGTCGAATGACGAATGTCGAATGTCGAAGGAAATCCAAAATCCCAAATCGTTGCCGCTGACACCTGACACCTGACACCTGACACCTAATGCGCTATTTCCGCCCTGAAATCGCCGCGATGGCCGGCTACACCCCCGGCGAGCAGCCCGAAACGGCCGACGTCATCAAGCTGAACACCAACGAGAACCCGTACCGCTGCTCACCGGCGGTCGACGAGGCGATCGGCGAGGCGGTTGCTCGGGGGCTGAACAAGTATCCTGACCCCACCGCGGGTGCGTTCCGCCGCCAGGCCGCCGAAGTGCTGGGGGTCGGCCCCGAATGGATTCTGTGCGGCAACGGCAGCGACGACGTCCTGACAATCGTCACCCGGGCGCTGGTGGGGGCGGGCCAGTTGCTGCGGCTGCCGTACCCCAGCTACGTGCTATACACCACGCTGGCCGAAATCCAGGGCGCCCGGAGCGAACAGGTGCATTTCCAGCCCGACTGGTCGCTGCCGGAAGCGTTCGCCGCCGGCGGCCCCGAACTGAAGCTCGTCTTTCTGCCGAACCCGAACAGCCCCTCGGGAACCATGGTTCCGCCGGACGCCATTCTTCGGCTGGCCGAGCGCTTGCCTTGCCCCCTGTTGGTCGACGAGGCTTACGCCGACTTTGCCGAGACCAACTGCATGAGCCTGGTGCGCCAGTGCGAGCGAGTGATGGTTTCGCGGAGTTTGAGCAAGTCGTACGCCCTGGCGGGCCTGCGGTTCGGCTACCTGGTGGCCCAGCCGCACCTGATTGCCGAGTTCGCTAAGGTGAAAGACTCGTACAACTGCGACACGCTGGCCATCGCCGGCGCGACCGCCGCACTGGCCGACCAGGCATGGCTTGCCCAAAACCGGGCTCATATTGTTGCAACCCGGCAGCGACTGACCTCCGACGCCCGCCGGCTGGGGTTCGAAACAGTCGACTCGCAGGCGAACTTCACCTGGAACCCCCATCCGGAACAACCGGTCAAGCCCATGTTCGACGAGCTGCGCCGCCGCGGGATCCTCGTGCGATACATGGATTATCCGGGCTGGGGCGACGGACTGCGCATTACGGTGGGCACCGACGACCACATCGACGCCTGCCTCGACGCTCTCGCCCGTATGGTATGATTGTTTATCCACGCCACGCCCGGGCTTGCCCCGGTGGGGCGCTGGCAACCCCCGCCACCACCGGGCTTGTCCCGGTGGAGCGATGTTTGGCAACTAAAATCATGCGAACCGCCCAAGTCCAACGCAAGACGGCCGAAACCCAGATCGAATTGTCGCTGAACCTCGACGGCGCCGGGCAGGCCGACGTGCAGACCGGCGTGGGCTTCTTCGACCACATGCTCACGCTCCTGGCCCGGCATTCGGCCTGCGACCTGACGGTCCGCGCCGCCGG